>NZ_JBFUCY010000004.1:0-246930 GCF_056404995.1 Mucilaginibacter sp. P2_A5 | reverse complement strand
ACCTTCCACGATTTTTTGTGAACATCTATGCCTACAAAAATCTTTTGACCGCTAAAATCTAATTGTGTACCTTGTTTCATGAGTTCTTGTTTTAAAGTGTTTGTAACTGTTTTTCACAATTAATCTACAACCTTTTTTTCAAGAACTCTTTTTACTTACACTCAACCAATTTCATACATACAATCTATTCGCGAACTTTTCTATCGGCCATGCACAGCTGATAGATCCTTCGTTCCTCAGGATGACAGGAGGTTAAATATTGTTCTCCGAATGTTGAACATGTAAAATATAAATATATTACCCATGCAAATCCGCCCCGCCACCTTCACCGATATCCCAACCCTGCTGCAATTTGAGCAGGGCGTTATCACCGCCGAGCGCCCTTTCGATCCAACGCTGGTACCCGGCGCCATCAAATATTACGACCTGGAAATGTTTATCACCTCGCCCGATGTGGAACTGTTAGTGGCCGAATTGGACGGCCAACTAATTGGCAGCGGCTACGCCCGCATTAAACAAAGCGAAAAGGTTTATTTCGATTTTGACCGCTTCGCCTACCTTGGTTTTATGTATGTTTTGCCGCAACACAGGGGCAAAGGCATCAATAAGCTCATCATCGACAGGTTAAAAGAATGGGTTAAATATCAAGGCCTTACCGAATTACGGCTACAGGTTTATGCTGATAATGAAGGCGCCGTGAGGGCTTATGAAAAGGTTGGGTTTGGGAAGCATATGGTAGAGATGCGGATGGGGTTGGAGTGAGAGGATGACAGTAACAAATGTCGTTCACGGTAGTCGAAACTACAAATAGCAGGTTGTAATTAAAACATTATGATTTTGAGTAGCCATATAGGCTGGTATAAGTATAGTTTAATTGTCTTCATCGTTCTGATACTTGCCAGCCAATACTATCAATCGTATTCTGGTCCTCGGAACGCACTTAAAGCGCATTTTAAGGGGGCGGTCGATGATGTTTCTTACGATGCAAAAGGAAATCCGTCTGTATATGTAAACCATAAAAAAAGGGATATTTATTGGATGACATGGCACCGGGACTGCATAATTCACAAAGGGGATACTTTGATTAAAAATAAGGGTGATCTTCGCCTTAGATTAATTCGGGCGAATCAAAGAGATACGATATTTTTTGATGACGCTCAATAATATTGGAGGTTAACGCCGCTGTTTGATTTCCGAACAGCGGTTTATTTTTTCTTTTATTCAACCTGTGGTAAAAACTACAGGTTGAATAAAAGAAACTCAGTTAGCAAAAAAAAGCTGTCCAATGCCTCTGACTTTGGACGGTTATACCTGTAGTCTCCAGACTACAAGGTGTTTGAAGCAATCATTTTGGCTGCGGATACAGTGCGTAATACCGTTTGAGTTTATGGTAGTTATAAACTATACGCACAGGGGGGCAGATATCGAACAGCGGAATACTACAGACAGCGGGGGGATTTAGCGAACATAAACAGGAAAACTAAGGTTTATGTTAGGTAAGTGCTCTCTTACGATTTTACAACATATATAATGATGCCCCAAATAAGCCGCATCGGCTATGCAGACTGTGTTATTCTTGTATAGACCAAAAAAATCATGATGAAGCTGGTTATGAACTTTAGCTTCAGACCCTCTGTTTACTGCTTCCCATGTAATATCTTCAAAGGATTGTCTATTATAAGGTTGATTTTTATAATAAAGCGTGAATTTTATCTTTTTGAATTTTTCAATCGACTTTGAATTTTGATGGTAGTCTTCAATATTTTGCCCATCAGCGTCATAAATTACACACTTTATTTTAAAATCCTTTTCAGCTATATCAAGGGTCTTCCCATCGCCTGAACGATTGATAAAATCATACGATTGGAGGTATTTCTTCCATAAAAACTCTTGTTGCTTGTAAGAAATATCCTTGATGATATATCGCTCTGGTTCCTCAATGTTATTTGAGTTGATTCTGTAAACCCAGTCGTAATATTCCTCAGGCAGATCAAGTTCGTCAATAACGTTTCCACCAATAATAATAGAATTTGATTTCGCTTTGGTTTGTAATTTGGCCGCTAAATCTGTGTGTAAACTGGTGGTGGTTAATTCCGCACAGCCTGGTACACCGTAATGCGACCAAAGCACTTCCTCATCCTTACCGAAGTCTATACCAATACGAATCTTGATTGGGTTTAATCCATTACGTGTAAACACTTCACTCAGGTCTTTTTCCACGAATTGGCAAAGTACGGAAGCCGCATTTAGGGCGTTTATAATTGCATCGTTTTTGTAATTATTCCGTCTAACAAATTGTACAAAAACGGCGTCGCCTTGCAACCTATGTATGTGGCCGCCAAAGAAGTTGGCAACGTGAATACATAAGGTTAACATCGAATCCTTGATAAGACGAACTTTTTCCAAAGAATGATTTAATCCGAGGCGGGTTGATCCTTTAATGTCTACAAACATAGAAACGCAATGATGATAACAACACCCGTCGTGTGGTACGTCATCAAAATCGGGATGTGATCCAATAACTATATTTTGAAATGATGATTTATTAGTGCCGAATAATCTTTCAAGACCGCTTTTATCAAAGTCTAGAAGTACCTTATCGCCGGTAAGCTGTAGGTGAGAATTTTGGGCCGCGAATAGTTTAACAGATGCGTTTCCTTTAAGTATGTCAGACGATAATGCCCTTTTATGGGTAGCGCCGGTAAAATTACTGATTTGGCCCTCAGTTAAAATACTCTCAATATCTTGGGCGTAATTTCCAAATAATTTCATAAGCTGTGAATGATAATTAGGGCAATACTGTAAACTACTACTGCCAATTGAAAAAAAATGATTTTAGTGGCCCATTCCAGTTGCCTGTATTTTTTACGCAGGGCTTTTGATAACTGATGCGTTTGCTTGGATAAATCAGCGTAAACATCTGCTTCTTCCTGTCTTTTAAGCGCTTCAATGTATTTTTCGGATGTGTCAAATGCAGACACCGAACCGAAATAGATCAGTGAGTGGTATTGGTCTGTTGAGGAATTTCCGGATTTTAGAAAGGGGTAGACCGCTAAAAGCACAGTCACTAAACTGGCTATACCAGCAGCTATTAGCAGAAATATGCCAATTTTAAGGTAAGCAGCGAGGTCTGGTCCGACTAAGCCTGTAAGTGTTGCGTAATTGGTGAGTAACCCTCCACATAGAAAGGTGTTAAAGGCTAAAAGAAAAGCGCCCTTTGTATTCGCACCGCTAATGTAGGTGTCGAATCGTTGCATGATGAATTTTAATTGATCCTGACTGACTGCCATAAAATATCTGTTATTTAAGACTCTATTAATTATTTTCTACCGGAAAGAATGATGTCGGAAATGATATACCGTAGCTTATCTTTTAAATCATAATCAATTTCCAATTCTTCTGCCTTGTTGCACATTTCAAGCAGTTTGGCGAACGCTTTAATTTCATTGTCAATTTTCATTTTGAAAATGTCCCTTAGTTCAAGAATATCTTTGAATGCGCTGCGAGGGTTGCTCAGTTTGTTAACAATACGTGCTCGTAATTCATCAGGAGCTTTAATTCCCTTAACTTCATGAAGATCTTTGATGTATTCATCAGTATCATTTAACAAAGTATAAACTTCGTTCAGATTATTTAGCGTTTTTTTAGGCCCGGTTGAATGTGAGATTATAAGTTTGTTTTGTTTGGCCTCTTCTGTGGCCGGAAATAGGTAGATGCCATGATGCATCTTTCCACCCACCCGGATAATCTTCGTGAAATTTAAAGAACCCTGGCCCAGGTCGTTGGTGGTGACTATCATTGCTGAACTTACCTTGCCAAACTCTTTCGCATCTTTCAATTGTTTTTCCGATATAATCAGTTCCAGTTTGGATTCCGAAACAGCAGAGCTTGTTATGGCATATTGATTGCCTTTATTAACTTTCATGTCTTTGTGAAGTGAAAGCATGGCAACTACAAACGTGAAATCTATGCCGTATTCAAAATAACGGTCGGTAGAAGTGATACCTCGCAGGAACAGTTCATTGTTGTTAGCGACGAGCCTATAGCTTCGATGCTTGTTAAATTTTTTGTCTGTTGTAGCCAGCGTTTTGAAGAAATTGATATTATATTCTGCCAGTCCACCCAAACCGTTTTTGTATAAACGATTGGCGTACTTTGCCATATCATATTCATCAAAGAATGTATTTTTGGAATCATAAATGGTGTAACAATCCAAACCGGTTTTTACCTCATCAATTTCCACATATTCTCCAAAATTGAATATCAGCGGGTGATGTCCCGTTACATCCGCCACGGGCTTCGCACTCTCCCGTATGGTAATGTCCTTGGTATGAGCTAAAATTGAAAAACGCTCGAACTGGTTAATGATGAGTTTTATCTTGTTGTGAACGGTATCAATGTGGTCAACCACGATAAATTCATCTTTGATATCATCCGTTTTGAATGACTCAATCACATCCTTTTGGTAGGGATGCTCGTTTAATAATGCTAATAGCGTACTTACTTTTAGTTTTCCGCTGCTCAACGCATCATCAAATACGATGCGCTTTTGGGTAAATCTCTCTCCCATAACTAATCCTCCTTTTTTTTGATTTTTAATAATTACAGCCGGTACTCAGTTAGACCGGTGGCACATCACAAGGGAAAAGGAAAGAATTTGCGGATTTACTTGCGCTAAAAGTAACTTTTTTTACTTTTGTGCTTTAAAAACAAATCCGAGGACGCGAAACCTCATTCATTCGTATCAATTCACCCTGTGCGAGTGATCTTTAAATCTTAAAGGCTCAGACGTCACCACACGTTCTGGGCTTTTTAAGTTTTTAGACCACACCTAATATTTTTTATTGCTCTATTGCCATATATCGTATTTTTTCTAATTGTTAGTCTGGTTTAATTCTTCAAAAAAGCTGACTAAGTCCTGAACCGTAAAGTAAGGGTTACGTTCATGTACAGGCGCTTCACTGTTACCTTGAGTCCTATTAATCAGATTTGCCCGTTCTATAGCCGTAGCTAAACGGTCTTTTAGTGCTGCAAAGGCATTTATTTTAGTTTTATGATATTGAGGCCATAACCTGTTTAAATGCCGAATAACTTCCTCCCCGTTGTTAAACGCCCGTCCACAATGCTCAAAATGTAAAATGAACCAATGCTCAATACAAATTGAAGTATAGGCGATACGGAAGCCGTATTTGTTGATAAGAGCGAAAGCCTCACCTAATTGCGGCCAGTTATCGTTATCAAAAAAAAGCCAAACAATATCGTAGGCATTTCGCTCCTTGTTAGCATTCCGTTCTCTTTTATGGGCCTCTTGAACCAGGCTTTTAGGATCATTTTGGGTTTGATAAAATATTTCAATAGCAACAGACCGCTGCAATTCACGCGGCAGTTCCATTTGAAGTGACTTGGCGTAGATATATTCTGTAGCCCCTTCACATAATATCAAAATCCTTTTATTAATCCTCAGCTTCGCCATTCGCCTGCATTTCAATTAAAAAATCTACATCGTTAATGATCGGCGTCGCGCCGAACCGTCCACTGGCATACCATTTATCCAATGGTGTACCTAAGCGAATACCCTGAATGTCTGAACACCTGTATAAGGATGTAGCACCATATTCGTTTTTTTCAGTGAACCAAACCTGGTCACGTCTAAAGTGATCATTAGATAACTGCGTAATATCGTGTGTTGCAAATATCAATTGCGCATTGTGTTGGTTAACCACAGGATTATGAAAAAGCTGTATCAAAAACTGTGTAATACTGGGATGTAGATTTTTTTCAAATTCATCTACGACCAGTACTCTGCCATTATCCAGCGCATCTAAAATGATACCACCGATAACAAATAAACTTTTGGTTCCCGCTGATTCATCACTTACGTCAAACGAAGCAAAACCCGCGGCTTTTCCTCCATCAAAAACTGGATGCTGCGTTTTAATATCATATTTATAGTCTTCCTGGACTTGTTTTTTCAGGTCTTCCGGGAGATTGCCGGGAAATTTATAACCATCCCAGTCAACTTCTTCGGCAGCAACTGCACAAATTCCGGTATCCAATGCACAGATCAAAGCATTGAAACGTTTCGAAAATCTCGAATCTTTATCTTCTGCTAAACGTTTAGCGTAAAGCCTGGCCAAATTATTTTCATGGTAATCTTCCATCATCGGATACACGGTTAGCCCTTTTGTGAAGAACCGGTATGCATCTAATAGCGCATCTACATTATTTTCGGCTGCTTTAGACAGAAATAGTTGGTTGGGCAGCAATAATTTTTCAAGCGTTTTTTTTGGCCCTTTGTAATAATCCCCAAACTTCATTTCCTTACCTGTTGTCCTCGAATAAAGCAACGTTCTGGTACTTGTTGGATAATAATAAAGTTCCTCTGATTCGATATCCTTAGACTTAATGGACAATATATAATCGTACTGAACTTTTTTCGCTATAAAACTAACTTCAAAGGTTACGGGTAATCCAGCACACGCTTTTTCCAGTCGGTGAGGTTCAAAAGGGGCAATGCTATCATCCGGTCTAAAGCTCGCTGATTTTTTTACCAAATATTCCAGTGCTTTGATCGCCCTTAAAAAACCACTCTTACCGGAGGCGTTAGGCCCGTAAATTACTGCTGATTTCAGCAGTTGCTTTTTATTATTCCCTTTAAAATGGTTCGATGAAAGTCCCTTTAATCCTGTTTTTAACATGCTTAGTTCCACACGGTCACGAACTGATCTGAAGTTGGTTGTTGCAAATGATAATAACATGATTTTGTTTTATTTACTTGGCAAATGTAATTATTTATCCGAAATAAAATAATTATTTACAATAATAATGCAAATTAAATCTTTTTATCGGTAAATTAATGATTTTGTCTTTTTGAATCAATTTAGACAGATTGCAATCAATTTTCTGTTTACTCCTTAGCCACAGCCCAAGCCATATATCTAACTCGCCCAACCAACTCATTATTACCAACCCATGACCTCCCCCCACCACCCGTTTCCTTACATTTGCCCGTAAATAATCGAGTTGATGATGAAGAAAATAGGATTTTTATCATTTGGGCATTGGTCCAACCATCCTGCGTACCAGGCCCGTACTGCGGGTGATACTTTGCTGCAGTCAATTGATTTGGCTGTTGCCGCGGAAGAGATTGGTGTGGACGGTGCGTATTTCCGGGTTCATCATTTTGCGCGGCAGTTGGCATCGCCATTTCCGCTGCTTTCGGCTATTGGGGCAAAAACCAGTAAGATAGAGATTGGGACGGGTGTTATAGATATGCGGTATGAAAACCCCATGTATATGGTGGAAGATGCCGGCGCTGCCGACCTGATCTCAGGCGGGCGCCTACAATTGGGTATCAGCCGCGGCTCGCCCGAGCAGGTGATTGAAGGCTGGCGTTATTTCGGTTACGAACCTGCTGCCGGGGAAAACGATGCAGATATGGGGCGAAAAAAGGCCCTGGACTTTCTGGATAAATTAAAAGGTGCCGGATTTGCAGAGCCTAACCCTTACCCGATGTTCCCGAACCCGCCGGGCCTGTTACGCCTGGAGCCGCATTCGGAAGGATTGCGGGAACGCATCTGGTGGGGAGCTGCCTCAAACGCAACCGCGGTTTGGGCGGCCGAACAAGGCATGCACCTGCAAAGCTCGACCCTGAAATTTGACGAAAGCGGCAAGCCTTTTCACATTCAGCAGGCAGAACAGATCAGGTTATATAAAGAAGCCTGGAAAAACGCCGGGCACCAACGGGAGGCGAGGGTTTCGGTAAGCCGGTCCATTTTTGCACTGGTAACTGAACAGGATAGGCAATATTTTGGGCAGCAGGGTAAAGGGGGCGATAGTTTTGGTTACATTGAAGCTGATAAACGGGCCGTATTTGGCAAAAGCTATGCAGCCGAGCCCGACCAGCTCATCAAAGAACTGGCCCAGGACGAAGCGATACAGGAAGCAGATACCTTGCTGCTAACCATACCGAACACACTGGGCGTTGAGTACAATGTTCATGTGCTATCGGCCATTTTGGAGCATGTTGCCCCGGCATTGGGTTGGCGATGAATAAGCTTATCAGCGTAAACTTTCGCTGGGTGTGACCGGTTGTTATCCTATCCCGCTGTCCGGGGTCGCTGACCCCGGACGACTATGCCTGCAGTTTACAACTACAGTAGCCTCTTCATTTTTTAGTTGGATAACACAGCCAGGGGTGAATTATTTGGTTGTAGCGAGGATTTCAGTTTAACAAAATTTAACCTTTTTGCTGAACAGATTTGAAAGCGGTTCTCTTAATTTTATAATGTTCCTTTTAGCAGGGTAAATAAAATGGAGTGTTTTCAATCGCTTATAAATGACAGGTAAAAAGTTTATTCTTTTATGTGTAATTTGTGTTGTGAACCAGGGGCCTTTGTTTGCTCAAAATATCCAACCCCAAAAGGGGATATTATTCAAAAGCGGAACTAATTTGAGGCTGGGAAGTGTTGTTGTTTTAAATAAACGAACGATGATGCAAGCACGTTCGAACATTTATGGCGTTTTTAGTATAGCCTCGCAATCCGGTGATACTTTGCAGTTCAAAAACGATAATTTTCAAGTCACGGAATTTGTAGTAAATGATTTTGCAGACCACGTAATATTTATGGCTCCTATAATTCAACTTGGCGAGGTGGTAATTAAGGAAAATTCATTAAAAAGCGATATCAAAGAAGTACAAAGAGGCTACAGGGAGAAAAGTGTATTCTACACCGGGACACCACATTACTATTATCTTTTTTTGAAGCCAATGACTTTTATTTATGAAAACTTTAAAAGTGAGGTTAAGGATGCGCGCCGGTTTAATAAATATGCAGGCAAACAATTAGCGGCAAGCAAAATTTCGGCGCGGTTTAATGATGAAAGTATAAAAAAAGCTATACCCATAGCAGATAGTGAACTGGAAAGCTTTGAGTTAAAATATATGCCCACCCTCAAGCAAATTGACGCAATGAACGATTACGACCTGGTTATCTACATCAAAAATTGTTATGAGGTTTTTAAAAAAAGTAACATTCCAAATACTTCTGATCTTTTTTAGCTTCGTTCACTATTTAAATTTCAGCCGATGGCCGGCATTGCATCGCACCACGATAGAAATGTTAAAAGAAAAGTTGCTTATGCTGTAGTCAGAGACTATAGGCATAGTGGTTTCGAAGTCTGGAGACTCGAATAGCGAGGGTCAGACACATTTGAAACACCCGCCACGGGGTTTTAAGGCTTAAATCAGCTCCATCACCTGATATAAATCTCGCCTGGGTTGCCAACGATCGGCGGCGGCGGTACAAAACCTTTGCGCGAGCCGGGCTCAAGCGTCCAGATGTTGATCACGTCGGGGACTGATTTGTTTTGCTGTTGCTTTTTAATCACGTCCAACTGGCAAATGGATGATGTGGCTACCGCCAGGTTCATGTCATCTACATAAAAACCATCTACAGCAAACCTAACATCTTCTTTTATATCCAGCCAATCTTTAATTTCTTTAAACGACCGCGTTTTTATTTCAATTCCTTTTTTAAGGTTTATGAATAAAATTCCATCTTTAGAAAGGTTCCTGAACTGCGGCGGAATATTTTCCGTGCCTTTAAAAACGTTGATGGATTCAATATCATTAGGGTTAATGTTTAGGCCGCTGCCAATAATATGGTTGTTTATTACATACGCTGG
The DNA here is from genome assembly GCF_056404995.1 of Mucilaginibacter sp. P2_A5. Taxonomy (NCBI): domain Bacteria; kingdom Pseudomonadati; phylum Bacteroidota; class Sphingobacteriia; order Sphingobacteriales; family Sphingobacteriaceae; genus Mucilaginibacter; species Mucilaginibacter sp. P2_A5. Next base: position 237,243 of record NZ_JBFUCY010000004.1, on the reverse strand, counting down.
TATTCGTTGCCTTGCATCTGGCAAGTGCCTGTAAACTGTATCAGTTTGCGCCTTAACAAGCACTGTACTTAAGCAAAGCAACATAAGTGCAAGCCCTTTTTTTAAAGTCGGGTAGCTAAGTTTCATTATCATAAAGTTGAATTTAATACAGGATGCTGTTATGCCTTAATTTCCATAAAAATACTTTTTTCAAATAATTTATCCCAACTATAGCGCATTAGTAACCCACCAGGTATTCCCAAACGGATCTTTAACCCCGGCGCTGCGGCCGTAGGGCTGGTCGGCTGGTGGTATAACGCTTTCGGCGCCGTTATCAAGGGCTTTTTGGTAGGTTTCGTCGCAGCTATCTACATAAATAAACAGCCCGGCATTTTGCTGGGCATAGGTATCGGTACAATCGGCAAACATAATGGTGCTGCCTTTGATATTCACCTCGGCATGCATAATGGTTGTTTCATCGCGCATGTGTTTATACTGCTCCGTAGCATCAAAAACATTTTGCATAAACTCAATAAATTTAGCCGCATCCTTTATAATAAGGTAAGGCATAATACGCTGGTAATTTTCGGGGATGTTTTTTGTAGTTTCCATTTTGGTTTGTTTTTAAACAAATGTAGGGTGCCGGATTTAACCAAAATTGTAAAAACCGGACATGTTTTAATTTAGGATTTTCGATTTTTAACCGTCCCGGCCCCAGCGCGGGTCCTTCGACAGGCTCAGGATGTCCCCTTTTTAATTTTCACTTTAAACTTATAAACCCTTCCGCTTTTCCCGAAAAATAAAAGCCGGGATGATAGCCGGTAAAAGCCTTTACATCATGTATAAAATGCGATTGATCGTAGTATCCGCAGTCGAGCGCTATTTGTGTTAATGATTTGTTGCCGCTGTATTGTTGTATGGCATCATGCAGGCGCACCAGGCGCAGGTAAGTTTTAGGGCTAAAGCCGGCATGTTCTTTAAACAGCCTGTCGAACTGCCTTACCGATAGGTTAAATGCATCGGCCAGCTGTGCAACAGTTCTGTTTTGATTGGAGTGGATTACCTGCCTTATGGCGGTAGCTGCGCGGTCGTCCTTTGGGGTGCTGTGCTGTAACCTGCCTGTTAAAAAATCGCTTAAAATCCGGGCCCGTTGATAATTATCCGGGGCAAGCATTATCTGCTCTTCCAGTTCGCGGCCGGGCCTGCCTAAAAATGTATCATAATCCAGGGCAAGGTTACTGGTCTCGCTACTGGGGATCCGGAAAAAGCGGGGTACAGCAAATGGATAAATATAAGCGCCAAAAATGCCAAAACTCTGCCCGGTTACAAACCTCCTGTATCTGTTGGATTGAAATTGAATGCCCGACGGACCTGCATTCTGGCCGCTATCCGTTAGCTCGTCAAAGGTGGCCCGGTAATGAAACACCATCTCGGTACAGCCATCGGCTATAGAGCGGTAAACATATTCAGGCTGCTCCGCTGTAAGCTCATGCTCCAGCACCCAAAAAAACCTCACATAAGGTTTTAATATATCGGGTGGAGGGATGGTGTAGTAGCGCATTTTTTTGATTTCGGATTAAGCTAGTTGAGGGCTTGGCTGTTTCGCGATTTATTAGTTTAAAATTAAGGTTAATTTTTGATTTTTTGGGTTGATAATCGTCATTTAGCACCCTTCCAACACGTCGCCGGAGATATCTGCCATAATGTTCAGCCTGTGTCCGGGTGTGTCACAGATAAAAAGAGAGGTTTTTTTTTTATGTTGTTTTAATTATTCAGCGGAGGCTGCAAATCATTTGTTCAGATATTTTTGATACCACCCTGCCACAAGCTTAACAACACTTTTTTAAACCCTTTTCTTCTCCTGTAAAAAGGGGCTTTTTACCCTGTTGTGTAAGATGGCAACACGCTACTTTGCAGCAACTTAAAAACTTCAGATTATGACGATGCCCACAATTAAATTATTGCCGGACCCACCGGCCCCCAAAGGAATTAATGACTTTCCGCTTCCGCCGCCTGCGCAGGTAATAGTGAAAATACCTTTGCCTGATGAAACCAAAGTTGTAAAGGAAATGGACTACATGGGCCAGAAGTATGTATGGGAATTGCGGTTTACCAAGCAGCAATTAGAATTCAAGCAACAATGGGTACGTGTAACCAGTTGCACCATTACACCAGATACGCCTTTTTCGCAGGAAGAGTCTGTGAGTATTGGCGTAGCGCTAAGTGTTGGCGCCCGTGAAGAATTTTCGGCCTCGCTTGGTTTAAAGGTGGGATCGTATCTGGATATAGGCGCAAAACTAACTATGGAGCTTTCGGCGGAAGTGACACTTGCCGAGGTAGTAACCAAAAAGAAAACTTTTAATGCCAAAACGCAGGTCTCGCAGGCATCTTATATGTGGTGGCAGCTTAAAAGTACCTACACGGTTACCGGATATCGTGTGGTGGCTGTAAAGCTTAATGGACAAGATCAGCATACTGATGGTGCCGACTTCAAAAATCCGTTGGTATGCGATGAGGATGTTAGTATGAGTACCCAATTTCCTGCTTCGGCAAAAGCAGAATTTATGGTTTCCGACATCTAACACGCTCCCATACGGTTAAGTATTGTAAGGGGTGAGACGGTTAACGATAAAAGCCTTTGGTTAAAAGATCAAAGGCTTTCTTCGTTAAAAACTTATGTCATAAATCAGACACTTAATACCTATTGCTCACTTGCTTAAAAGCAAATTACTTCCGATCTTTGAATTGAATGTTTAAACATTTAATTAAGGTAAAACAATGGAAATAGGAATAGATAGCTTCGCTTCGGCGATGTACGGCAGTAATGAGTTAAGCGGCGTTGATGCAATGGAACAACTGCTTGACCGCATTGCTTTTGCTGATGAGGTGGGATTGGACGTTTTTGGTATTGGCGAACATCATAAAAAGGAGTTCCTGGATTCGGCCACTGCGGTAATCCTGGCCGCTGCTGCCGCGCGCACCAAGCGCATTAAACTTACAAGCGCTGTGACGGTATTAAGCGCTGCCGACCCGGTGCGTGTGTACCAGAGCTTTGCTACGCTGGATCTGATCTCGAAAGGCCGTGCAGAAATGGTGGTTGGTCGCGGATCATCTGTTGAAGCCTATCCTTTGTTTGGTTTCAGCCTGAATGATTATGACGCCTTGTTTAAGGAGAAACTGGATTTGCTGCTTAAAGTTAGGGATAGTGAATTTGTTACCTGGTCGGGCAGGTTCCGTGCTCCGTTGGCCAATTTGGCGATTTACCCAAGGGCCTTACAAACAAAGTTGCCGGTATGGTTAGGCGTGGGTGGTACGCCTGAGTCGTTTGCAAGGGCAGGCACCTTGGGGCTGCCCTTGATGGTTGCAGTTATTGGCGGCGAAACGCACAGGTTCAGGCCCCTGGTTGATCATTACCGCGAGGCCGGGCGCAGGGCAGGTTTCAGCCCTGAACAACTGAAGGTAGGCTTGCATTCACCGGGCTATGTAGCTGCTACCAACGAGGAAGCGATTGCCGGCTATTACCCCGGCTATGCAGAGCTTTGGACTAAGCTGGGCCGCGAACGCGGATGGCCGCCGGTAACCAAAGCGCAGTTTGATAGCCTGGCAGCGCCAAAAGGTGTCTTAGTGTTAGGCAGTCCGGAACAGGTGGCCGAAAAGCTGCTGCGCCATAGCGAAGCATTGGGCGGGGTAGATAGGTTTACCTTCCAAATGGATAATGCCGGGTTAACGCATGCACAGTTAATGAGTTCTATCGAATTGATTGGCAAAAAGGTGATCCCGCTTGTTAATGGCGATTAGCTTAATTTTAATACACCGGTAACAGGTAATTGAAAATACCCGCATGAGGGATATGTTAGGTTAAGAAAAAGAGAAGGGCAAATAATATCGAACACTGAATTTCGAATTTCCAACACCGAAGTTTTTCTTCATTATTCGATATTCGACATTCGGTGTTCGATATGAAACCGGCCTTAATTCTTTACTTAATTGGGATGCCAGCCAACATAGTTTTGATAATTTTTATTTTACGATAACCTGGTTAGAGAACATTGAAATAGTCTCGGTACTGGCGCGGTGGGCTGTAACTTCGAGCGTAGTTGTACCGCTTCCTTTTGCGGTAAAGGTCCAGATATCCTTACCAAAATCGCCTATTAAGCCCTGGTGTACGCCTACATGTTCCTGATGGCTCACCAATGTTAATACCGAAGTGTTGTACTGCGGGTTGTTAAACTGGTAACCGCCATCGCCAGGATTGCCCAAGGTTAAAGAAATGGTTTGGCCAATAGTAACCGAGGTTGTGCTGCCTGCATCGGCTGCGGTTAGTTGCTTAACAATGCTTTTATCTCCCATGTTTTTATCCTTATGGCAAGCCATTATAGCCAGGCAAGCTATGATACATGTAAAGTTGTAAATTAATTTCATGATAAGTTTAGTTTGTTAGTTTATAAATGTAAGCGCATTGTATTAATAACCGCTATATATCATATAACGTTGTTACGATACTAAACGCTACAGTTAATACATATTAAGAACAAATATTCTGCTTGAAAACACCTGCTACAAGCTCGGGCAAAAAAAGGCAGGCAGGCATCATTTTTTTCGACCCCTGGTTTGCATAGTTAATAAAAACGTTAGGTGTTGAATTGTTAATGTAATATTAAATACTGTAACAAATTTATTATGTTACACTTAAATAGCTGTCAAATTAATAAAAATTTGGTTTTACGGTTAAAAATGGCTTAATTACTGAATAAATATTAACCGATGCCTGTCCATTATCCAATTAAAATAATACTTTGTTTTGTTGTTGCCCTGTTGTATAAAACGGCATCTGCACAATCTGCAGATAGTTCGGCTTACGAGGCCGCGCTAACCAATATAACAAACCGGTTTTACCAGGGCGTTGGCGAGCAATCGCGGTTGTATAACGGCCTGGTTTATGATTCTTATGATTCATCCATCAAAGGCAGCCCTTACCTTGATGATATTGATGCCTGGCGGCCCGGCTCAGTTGAATACGATGGCCAAAATTTTGAAAATGTATCCATGATTTATGACCTGTACACCGACCAACTGGTGGTACTGCTCTACAATCACGCTTCGCCAGTTGCCTTAATAGCCGATAAAGTTTCCAATTTTGATTTACATCAACGGCATTTTGTTAGGGTGCCTAACAGTAATGGCGGCATAAAAGCCGGTTTTTACGAGCAACTTTATAGCGGTAAATCGCAATTAATAAAAAGGACCGAAAAATTGCTCAAGTCTACATCGGGCCGCAACGGCAGGGAGCGGTTTTTTGTACCTTTTAAAGATGTACCCGATTATTACATCAAAAAAGGGGCTATTTATTATAAAGTGAGCAGCCAAAGTTCGGTACTCGACCTGTTTGCCGACAAGAAGAAAGAGCTTAAGCAATACATAAAAGACAAGCACTTGCAGTTTGATGACCTGCGCGAACTGGCGCTGACTTCGGTAACGGCTTATTATGATAGTATAACCAAATAATATGAAAAAAATTTACCTGGCTATTATTCTTTTATTGGCGGTTAAACTATTGCATGCACAGGTTACTTCAAAAAGTATCAATGTTAATTTTCAGCAGGCCGATATTGATCAGTTTGCCGGCGACCTTGAGGCTAAAACAGGTTACCGGTTTTATTATGACCGTACCCAGTTTGATAGCCTAAAAATAACGCTACAGGTAAATAACCAGCCGCTGGAAGATGTGCTTAAGCAGGCTTTTCATAACTCTACCTTTCAATATACCATTGTCGCATCAAAAATGCAGGTTTTTTTAACGCTTGGCAAAGAGATCCGTACGCAACCGGCCGAAGGTTATTTTAATGTAAAACCGGGGCAAAGTAAGCCGGTTACGCTATCGCCGGTAATTGATTTTACAGCGGCGCCTGTTAAAAAAACGGTAATTGAATCAACCATCGAAAATAAATTGTACGAGATTGGTATAAAAAGCAATGAGTTAAAGCCCGGTAAAGCGGCTTTATCAGGCTATGTAAAAAGTGCCAAATCGGGCGTACCTATTGCAGGCGCAAGTATTTATGTAAGCAATACCAGTATTGGGGTTACAACAGATCAGTTTGGTTATTTTACGTTGGCGCTGCCCCGGGGCAAACAATTGTTGATAGTTAAAGGGATAGGCATGAAAGATGCGCGCCGGCAAATTATGCTTTATACCGATGGCGAACTGAATATTGAATTACAGGACCAGGTAACCACGCTAAAAGAAGTAAAGATATCGGCAGATAAAGTGGCCAATGTGCGCAGTACCGAAATGGCTGTAAGCCGGCTGGATATTAAAAGTATAAAACAGGTGCCGGCTGTTTTTGGCGAGGCCGATGTTTTGCGTATTGTATTAACCTTGCCCGGTGTGCAAACCGTTGGCGAGGCCACAACCGGCTTTAACGTAAGGGGGGGCGCTGCAGATCAAAACCTGATACTGCTTGATGATAAAACGATTTACAACCCCGCCCATTTTTTTGGTTTCTTCTCGGCCTTTAACCCCGATATTGTAAAGGGGATTGAGTTGTATAAAAGTACCATCCCCGAAAAATTTGGCGGCCGTTTATCGTCGGTATTAGAAGTTACCAACCGCGAGGGCAATAAAAAGAACTTTACAGGTTCGGCCGGCATTGGCCTGCTTACCAGCAGGCTGAATGTTGAAGGGCCTATTGTGAAGGATAAGACGTCGTTCATTTTTGGCGGCCGTACCAGTTATTCTGATTGGTTATTAAAGTTATTGCCAAAGGAATATAAACACAGCCATGCATCGTTTTATGATTTTAACCTCGATTTAAGTCACCAGGTTAATAAGGATAATAACATTTATATCACAAGTTATTTAAGCAACGATAACTTTAGGTTAAACAGCGATACCACTTATAACTACAGTAATAAAAATGCCAACATTAAATGGAAACACAATTTTAGTAGTAAGTTATACAGTTTGTTAAGCGTTGGTTACGATGGTTATAAATATGATATTGCCAGCACCGCAAATCCAATTAATGCCTACAAACTTAAATTTGGCATTAACCAAACCAATTTTAAAGCCGATTTTACCTACTACCTTAACCGCAACAATACCATTAATTTTGGTTTAGGTTCTATTTATTATAAACTAAACCCGGGGAGCGAAATGCCAAACAGCTCATCCTCGTTAATAATACCCGATAAGGTTGCGGATGAGCAGGCCCTGGAAAGCGCCTTATACCTGGGCGATAAAATTGACATTACGCCCGATTTTACCATTAGCGCAGGTATCAGGTATTCGCTGTTTAATTATCTTGGCGCACAAACCGTGCGTAATTACGCGCCTGGCCTACCACGTACCCCGTTTAATGTTGTTGATAGCACCAACTATGGCGGCGGCAAAGTAATAAAAACATATTCCCGGCCCGAAATAAGGGTTTCTGCCCGTTACAATATCCAGGATGACCTGTCATTAAAGGCCAGTTATAATACACTTGCACAATACATCCACCAGCTGTCAAACACTACCGCTATATCGCCGATTGATATTTATAAATTGAGCGACCCCAACATCAAGCCACAATACGGCAGCCAGGTTTCTTTTGGCATATTTAAAAACGCGCAACAAAACGCTATCGAAACTTCGGTAGAGGTTTACTACAAACACATTGATAATTACCTGGATTACAAAAGCGGGGCAAAACTGGTAATGAGCCATGCCATTGAGCAGGAAGTTTTAAATACCCAGGGCAAGGCCTACGGTGTTGAGTTATCTGTTCGTAAAACTACCGGCAAGTTAAACGGCTGGGTTAATTATACTTACTCGCGCACATTTTTAAAGCAGGACGATGCCGTAGCCGGCCAGCTGATTAATGGTGGGGCATACTACCCGGCCAATTATGATAAACCGCACAGCTTTAATTTTACCGGTAATTACCGCATAACCCACAGGTATAGCGTTTCGCTGGATGTTACCTATAGCACCGGCAGGCCTATCACGTTGCCCATTGCCAAATATTATTCAAACGGCGCCGAACGGGTGTTTTATTCCGGGCGGAACGAATACAGGATTCCGGACTATTTCAGGTCCGATTTTTCTATCAATATAGATGGTAACCATAAAATACACCAAACCTTCCATAATTCATGGACGGTAGGGGTTTACAATTTAACAGGAAGGCAAAATGCGTATTCAACATTTTTTCAGCAACAGGGCGGGGTAATCAATTCGTACCAACTGTCCATTTTTGCCAGGCCGATACCGTTTATAAATTATAATATCAGGTTTTAATGGTGATGAGAGGGAAAAATGACAGCAAGATTGATTTATACAAGAGTGCTTTTGAGGGATTAACATGATGAAAAGGATACTATACCTATTATTAGTATTAGTGGGAGCTATGGCCTGTAAAAAACAGATTACCATTGCCCCCTCGGCCAAAATAACCAGCTACCTGGTGGTTGACGGCAATATATCATTGGGCGATTCTACCACCATAACCTTACGCCGCACGGTAAGTCTGGATAGTAACGCCAGATCTAACCCCGAACTGGGAGCTGTAGTAACCGTTGAAAGTGCTGGCGGCACAAGCTATAAATTGACAGGTAAAGGCAACGGGACTTATGTATCAGCACCTTTAAACCTATCCGCAGGTGAAAAATATAGCCTTAAAATTACCACGCTAAACGGGGGGAAATATGTTTCGGATTTTGTTCCCGTAAAAAATTCTCCTGCTATTGACAGTATCATAACTACCATAAAAAATGACGGCCTGCAAATTGGTGTTGATACCCACGATGGGACCAACGGCAGTAAATATTACAGGTGGGAGTATATGGAAACCTACCAAATCCAAAGTGCGTTTCGATCGTTGTTCACCGTAGTTCAAAATACGGCGCCACCATATACACCTCCGGATTTTCAATACCCGAGAACAGGCGACCAGGTAATATATAATTGCTGGGTAAGCGATACCTCCAACACGGTAATTACTGCTACAACGGCAAAGCTTGCTACCGATAAAGTAAATAATGCGCCGGTGGCCCTGGTTCCTGCTAACTCAGAAAAGCTTCGGTTCAGGTATAGCATCCTGGTAAAACAGTATGTCCTTACAGCAGATGCATTTAATTATTTTGAGCTGTTGAAGAAAAATACAGAACAGATTGGCGGAATTTTTGATCCACAACCATCAGAACTAACAGGCAATGTACATTGTGTCAGTAACCCTAATGAGCCTGTTATTGGGTTTGTTACTGTAGGGCAAGTAATGCAAAAACGAATTTTTGTTGATAAAGCAAGCCTTCCGGCAAATTGGGTGGCCGAAACTTTTTATAGTAGCTGCCATTTGGATACGTTGTTATATGCGCGAAAGTTAACAAACACTATTCCGACGATAGATCCGATATATGTTCACGAGGTAAATGATTTGATTTATTCGGGTTTGGAGTTAACGGTTGATTATGCGCCCGGAGGTTACACAGCATCAACACCGGTATGTGTGGATTGTACATTACGCGGAACAAATAAAAAACCACCATTTTGGAAGTAGGAGGATAGGTATGAGGCAGATGGTGAGAAAAATATTTTTATTATTGACGTTAACGATTGTTGTAACAGCTTGTAAAAAGCAGATCAACATCGCGCCATCGGCAAAAGTAACCAGCTACCTGGTTGTTGATGGCAATATTTCTTCAGGCGACTCTACCGCGATAACTTTACGCCGTACGGTTAGCCTGGATAGCGATGCCCGATCGAACCCCGAATTGGGGGCTGTATTAACCATAGAAAGTGCTGGCGGCTCAAGTTATAAACTGACAGGCAAAGGTAACGGAATTTATGTATCAGCGCCTTTGAACTTATCTCCAGGCGAAAAATACAGCCTTAAAATCAGCACGTTAAATGGCAGTAAATATGCCTCAGATTTTGTGCAGGTAAAAAATTCACCGGCAATTGACAGTGTAAGGGCCTCAATAACCAGCGGTGGGTTACAAATTAGTGTCGATACACACGACGCGACTAACAGCAGTAAATATTACAGATGGGAGTATACAGAAACCTACCAAATCCGCAGTGCATTTGAATCATTAATTATAGTGGTTCAAAACCCCGCTGCGCCACCACCTGATTTTCAATTTATCCGGACCCCCGCGCAAAAAATATATAATTGCTGGATAAGCGATACCTCCAATACAATAATTACCACTGCAACGGCGAAGCTTTTCGCCGATAAAGTGAATAATGCGCCAGTGGTGCTGGTTCCAGCTAACTCAGAAAAGCTTCGTTTCAGGTATAGCATACTGGTAAAACAATATGCAATTACCGCTGACGCGTTTAACTATTTTGAGCTGCTGAAGAAAAATACTGAACAGATTGGTGGAATATTTGACCCACAGCCATCCGAGATAGCGGGTAACGTACATTGTATTAGTAACCCTAACGAGCCCGTTATTGGTTTCGTTACCATAGGCCAGGTAACGCAAAAACGGATTTTTGTAAATAAAGCAAGCCTGCCGGCAAATTGGGTGGCCGAAACTTCTTACGGTAGTTGTAAGTTAAATACATTGCTTTATTCTGCTCCACCGAGCTATTCGGGAGGACCGGCGGTACCAGAGGTGTTAAATCTTATCTATTCTGGCATTCAACTGACCGTTGACAATGCTACTGGTGGTTATACAGCTTCAACTCCAGAATGCGTTGATTGCACATTACGCGGAACAAATAAACAACCATCATTTTGGAAATAAAACAATCCCAAACCATGAAAAAAATTACCAGCATTTTTTTCGCAATAGCGATCATATCAATAACCAGGTTGTTTGGGCAGGTATTACCCGATGTGCAGGCTGATTTTAACGGTTATGCATCAAATGCCCTGCAGGAGAAGCTGTTTGTACATACAGATAAAAACGGCTATACCGCGGGCGAACTGCTTTGGTTTAAAGCATACAACGTGGATGGTATTTTCATGAAACCGCTTGGCTTAAGCAAGGTAGTATATGTTGAAGTGCTTGATGACAAGCAAATGCCCGTTTTGCAAACAAAAATAGCCATGAAGGATGGCAGCGGAAGCGGCTCCCTGTATGTGCCGGTTAATTTATCGACAGGTAATTTTGTGCTTAGGGCATATACCAGTTGGATGAAAAACTTTAGCCCCGATTATTATTTTTCAAAAAAACTGGTCATCATAAACCCGCTAAAAAGTCCGGTAAAGGCAGAGAAAGCCCAATTGGCGGCTTATGACATCCAGTTTTTTCCCGAAGGTGGCCACCTGGTTAATGGGATAGAAAGTATAGTAGGTGTAAAAGCTGCCGATCAATGGGGTAAAGGCGTAAATTTTAAGGGGGTAATTGTTAATCAGAGCAATGATACAATAGTCCGGTTTGAGCCTTTGAAATTCGGAATCGGCAGTTTTGTTTTTAAGCCTCAAAGTAATGCAACCTACCGTGCGTTAATCAAAATTGCGGGCAAAGTAATACAAAAGGAGATTCCGGCTATAATTGATAAGGGCTACGTAATGAGCCTAAAGGATAATGGCAACGGCCAGCTTTTGGTTAAGGTTAATACAAACCTACCTACGGGCAACGTTTTTCTTTTTGCACAAAGCCATAGTGTGGTCAAATCGGTGCAATCATCTGCCGTAACCAACGGTATCGCCAGTTTTATTGTAGATAAAAGCAGGCTTGGCGAAGGAATATCACAAATAACCGTTTTTAGCACCGATAAAAAACCTGTTTGCGAACGTCTTTATTTTAAGCGCCCAACAAAAAAACTATCTATCAGCGCCAGTGCAAGCGCCCCGCAGTATGCTGTGCGTAAAAAGGCTGATATTACTATATCCTCACAAGGTGCCGGTAATAAGCCTGTCGCGGCCAGCTTGTCGGTATCTGTTTACAGGATGGATTCCTTGCAACACAACCAACAGGAAGATATCCTGAGTTACTTATGGCTAAAATCTGATTTGAGGGGAGAGGTTGAATCGCCGGGGTATTATTTTAACGATCAAAACGCGGCAGCTACCCAGGCTGCAGACAACCTGATGCTTACCCAGGGCTGGCGAAGTTTTTCATGGGACGATGTTTTAGATAAAAAAACGCCTGCTTTCAGTTTCTTACCCGAGTTGAACGGGCCGGTTATTACCGCAACACTTGTTAATAAATTAAATAACCAGCCAGAAAAAGATATTGAGGCTTACCTGGGCATACCGGGTAAACATATACAGCTATATGCTGCTAAAAGTAATGCCAATGGTAAGCTGTTGTTTAATATGAAAGAATTTTACGGACCACACGAAATTGTTGTTGAAACCAATACCGCTGTTGATACTAACTACCGGATAGATGTTTTGACACCATTTTCTGACCAGTTTGCTAAGGCTACAACGCCGCGTTTTGAAGTTACACCAGGTTTGAAGGCGACCTTTGATGATGCAGCACTAACCATGCAGGTGCAAAATATTTACAATGGTACAAAAATGAGGCAGTTTAATGATCCTCATGCCGATACCAGCGCATTTTATGGCCCGCCTTATAAAACGTACCTGTTAGAAAATTACACCCGTTTTACAACGATGGAAGAAGTGATGCGCGAATACATTCGTGAGGTAAACGTATTTCATACCAATAACAGGTTTCGCGTAAAAGTAGTGAGCGGGATAGGTTTTTTATCCGACGAGGGGCCAATGATGCTGATAGATGGCGTACCCTTTTTTGATGTGAATAAAGTATTTAAGATTGATCCGCTCAAAATTCGTAAACTGGAGGATATACCGTATAACTACTCGCTGGGGCCATCGTATGAGCATGGGATATTTAGTTTTACCAGCTACAAAGGTGACCTTGGCGGTGCCGAAATAGATCCGCATGCTGTGGTGCTTGATTATGAAGGTTTGCAGCAGGAACGCCGGTTTTACTCGCCGGCTTACGATACCGATGCCCAAACCTTAAGCCATATGCCCGATTTTAGGACCGTGCTGTATTGGTCGCCATCGGTAAATACAGGGGATGATGGAAAAAAGCAACTGTCATTTTATACATCCGACCAGCCAGGTACTTATATTGGGGTAATACAAGGCATAACCCAAAGTGGCGAAGCTGGAAGCCAAACCTTTAGCTTTGAGGTGAAACCTAACTATTCATCGCAGGTAAAGTAAATAGGCGTTACCATTTATTTTTTCATTAGTGTTTAAAATATTTAGTTGTAAATCAATTTTGTCTTCTGACTTCGGTTTTTGCGTAACAACTAAAATATTACCTCTTTTGGACGCAGGGCTGGTTACTACCCCGTAGGCGCTTTGCCAAACTTTTTCTTGAAAGAATGCGAGAAGTGCGAGAGGCTTTCAAAGCCCAGGTCGAGGTAGATTGCAGATGGTCGCTTGTTTTTTGTTTCGATGAGATGGCGGGCTTCCGTCAGCCTTTTCTCCTGTAGCCAATGCCGGGGCGCCATGCCGAATGTTTTTTGGAAGTCGCGCTTAAACCCGGCGAGGCTTCTTCCGGTGAGTTGCGCAAATTTTTCGACGGGGAGATTGAAATGAAAATTGCGGAGCATGAATTTTTCCAGGTCGATTTTATGAGGCTGCGAGAAGTCGAACAAAAAGTTCCTGAGTTCGGGCATAATATGCAGCAGCAATTTCACGCCCTCATTCACTTTTAAAATGCCCAGTTCAGTCGTCAATTTTTCTGCCGGATTCCGTACATAGGGTATTACAGATTGGAAATAACCTTGCAGAAAATCGTTTGCAGGGATAAGAATATTGGATGGACCTGTGTATTTATGCTGTATATCTATTTGCTCGTCCAGCGCTATCTTTCGGAGCAGGTCTTCCTGCAGCGAAATCACAATGGTTTCATAATCCTCATCGGGCAGCGGGGTCTTGGTGATTTGCCCCAGCTGATTTTTGCCTATCAGCAGCATTTCTCCCCGTTTCATTGAAACTTTCTGGCCCGCAGTTTCCAAAGTAAATTGCCCTGAAACCTGCAATACCAGGGTGTTGTGCGACATAAAGCCCACCCTATGTTTTTGTTTGGTAGAGAGGTAGGAATAAAAGATGACGCCTGGTATTATTTCGGTTGGATTTGTCACTATGTAAAGATATAAAATAGCAAGGGCTTATGGCAAAGCGCAGTAAGCAAAAATAAAAGAGAAAGTAACATCGAACACTGAATTTTGAATGTCCAACACCGAAGTTTTTTCTTCATTATTCAATATTGGACATTCGGTGCCAAGTTGTTAGGTTAAGAAAAAAAGAATTACAAGTAATATCGAACACTGAATTTCGAATGTCCAACACCGAAGTTTTTTCCTTCATTATTCGATATTGGACATTCGGTGTTCGATATTTCAATCGGTCATCTTAACTTCTTACGCAGCCCCCGTTATCGTTGCAGGTATGTACCGCCAAGTATAGCGCCGGGCGAAAATTGCGTGTTAAGCGTATTCATCTCGCCGGGAGTAAATTCAATCTCCATGGCCTGGATGTTCTCCGGCAGGCGGGTTCTGCGGCTCATGCTTACCAATGGCATAATATCATCGCCCTGTGCATTCACCCAGGCTATAGCCAATTGGGTAGGAGTGGCCCCTTTTTCCTGTGCCATTGCCTTCAATACCTCAACTTTCTCCAGGTTTTTCTCCAGGTTGTCGCCCTGGAAACGTGAGAAGTGGTTGTGGTAATCGTTGGCCGCAAGGGGAGCTTTCATGTCGCCGGTAAGCAAGCCTTCGGCAGTGTTGGCAAATGCTACTACGCCAATACCCAGCTCTTTTGCTGTAGGCAGCAGGTCGGTTTCTATCTGTCGGTCGGCCAATGAATAGCCTATTTCCAATGCGCTTACCGGGTACACGCTATTGGCCTTGCGTAGTTGATCGGCAGTTATTTCAGAAACGCCGAGGTAACGCACTTTTCCTTCTTTGATCATATCCGCTACGGTGCCTATCACATCTTCTACCGGAACGCTGTTATCAAGCCTGCAGGGTTGATAAAGGTCGATAGTATCTATCCCCAAACGTACCAGCGAATAGTTGATGAAGTTTTTGATGGCTGCGGGGCGCAGATCCAACCCGATCCATTGGCCGTTATAGAAGATAGCGCCAAATTTTACACTGATGAATGCATCGTCTCTTCTGCCTTTGATGGCTTTGCCTACCAGCAGCTCGTTATGGCCGCTGCCGTAAAAATCGCCGGTATTCAGGAAATTAATTCCACTATCTAATGCCGACTGAATGGTAGCAATACTTTCAGTTTCGTCATTAACCGGGCCTCCCCAAACCGACGACATGCGCATGCAGCCTAAGCCGAGTTTAGACACCAGCGGGCCATTTTTGCCGAGGTTTATTTTTGTTATGTTTTTCATAGCTGATATTTTATGTATTAACAATACAAAGATCAGCTTTATATAAAATAGCCAATGTCTTTTACGGCTCAATTTGCTTGTCTGTATGGCTCAAGTCTCTGCTCTCAGATTTATTATTACCTATTGTTACTATGGACCTGGAATAAGCACCTATTAGTATTGTTACAATTACTAAGCACAATGTTTTATACATTGTACCAATAAATCTGTTTTCATATGTTGTTTAAGACCAGGGTACTTTGCATCGCAGCGGTGTTATCGCTCTGCTCGTTGCTTTCATTCGCGCAGCAAATAAGTTATCCCCCCGTTGATAAGGTGGCTGCCGATTTTAAAAAGCTGCTTGAAAGGCCGCGCGTTCCGTTAAATCCCTCTTTCGAGGTAACGAAAACAGATTCGGTTATTATTGAGCATGGTTTTATTTATAGCGAAAAAAACGAACGGGTGCCTATGCTTATTTACAAGCCGGTTACCAGAACCAGGCCATACCCGGCGGTTATTTTTTTACATGGCACCGGCCGCCGCAAAGAAGATAATAAGAAAATATTGTACCAGCTGGCCAAACGGGGGATCATGGGGGTGGCTATTGATGCCCGCTTTCACGGCGAACGCATTGCCGGCGGCGCACATGGCTCAACAGAGTATGAGGCAGCTGCTACCGCCGCCTGGGAAAATAAGGACAAGGCCCGCCAAACCCATCCGTTTTTATTCGACACCGCTTTTGATTTGTGGCGGGTAACCGATTACCTGGTGAGCAGGCCGGATGTAGATGCAAGCCGTATTGGCATGGGCGGTATATCTATGGGTGGTATCGAAACATGGCTTGCGGCATCGGTAGATAAGCGCATAAAGGTGATTGTGCTGGATATTTCGGTACAAAGCTTCAAATGGTCGTTAGATAATGATAAATGGCAGGCGCGCGCCGGCACTATCCAAGGGGTTCATTTACAAGCAGCCAAAGACCTTGGCGACTCTGTTTTAAATAAAAGCAACGTAAAAGCTGTATGGGATAAATTGCTGCCCAATATTACCGGCGAATTTGACTGCCCATCCATGCTTCGGCTGATGGCACCGAGGGCGCTGTTGGTTGTTGGTACCGAAAATGACCCGAATTGTCCTTTGCCCGGCGCAGACATCGCCTACGCATCGGCCTTGCAAGCTTATACTTCTAAAAACGCTACAGGCAAGATTAGCCGCGACGTAACGCCGAAGCTTTTCCATACGTCGACGCCCGAGCATTTTAAAATGACGCTGGATTGGTTTAGTAAATGGTTATAGTTTTGTAGTTTAAGGTGTAGTCGCATCAAAATCCAGCAGTTTATTTTTTATAGCGTACATGTGCTGTTGATCCGTCAGGTAGATGACAGAGTCTTCATATTGAAGCTGATAAAAATTACCTGGTAAACTGTTATCCCGGGCCAGGCGTTTCATGAATGACGTAGACCTGGTATCCATCCATCCATATGCGGTATGAAACGTATAAGAATGAGTTTTACCCTTAGATACATATTGTAATTTATAACCGCCGGCTACTTTTTGTTCGGAAATCTTTGTTGGATTAAATGCGCAATGGGTAATCTCTGCAAAGTGGTTTAATATGCTGGTATAAGGAGTATGCGGGTTCATTGACGCCGTATGTAGAGGATAAACCACATGCGGAAAATCGGATAGCAATTTATTCATCGAATACCAATCGTCTGCTTTAGCATCATCAACCGCTTTTTCTATCTCAGCTTCCGAAAGATGGGCAAAAAGCCCCATCTTTTTCCATCCCGCTATGGTGCTGTCGATTCTGCCGGATGTAAGTGTATTGTCGTAGCCATCCATGCTTACCAACATATATCTCATACACGGCTCTTTCATAAATACTTCAACCTGATCTTCTCGCAATGCGATTAGCGGAAGGTACTCTAAGCCCGAGCCGGCGGAGTTGCCCTGGCCAAACATCACAGCGTGTAGCCGTAACGGCGATTGTTGATCAGTCAAAACCTTATTAAAAATGCGGAAGAAAAGATGGGTGAAAATATCGGTTGGTTTCACTTTACGTTGCCTGATCCCATAATCGAATGCTGTGCTTGTATATTTGTAAATGTGCCCGTTGCAGGTTAAGCTTACCTTGAATTTAGTTTCTGGCAAGCCTTCAGTTGATGAAGATGAATCATGGGTAGTTGTGTAACTGAAATTGGTAAAATTAAGGCCCGGTATAATTGAGGCGATGTCGCGATGCAACTGCTCCATCCAGAGATGTGGATCGTCGGGATATGTTTTAAGGTCGATAGTTCGGCTTAACTTACAGTAAGCGTTTAACTGATCTGTAGATTCTATAATACCGTTCCTGATGTCGTCCTGCAACCGCGTAAATGATGAATCGCTAACTATACTGGCTTTATGTAGCTGTTCGGCAACCGGCAGCAGTCTGTTGGGTGTCAGCCACTCCAGCCGCGAGCTTAGTTCTGCTAAGCTGCCAACCATTTGTACATCCATTATATAACTGCTGCTATCGATATCTTTTAGGGTACGCGTATAAACCCTATCGGTAAGCAAACCTGCCTTCCTGATCTTATCCAGCAAAAGATGTAAAGCATTGTTAATACTATCCTGGCGGTTTTTATCGATACGATCTCCTCCATAAGAGACCCAAATGCCGCCTCTAAGCTTGCTTAAGTGAAATGTCCTTCGTAACATAATGCCGTACACTCCTGTAAGAATAGCAACATGTGAAGAGGCCTGGCCTTTATACCGGGTGATCTCCTTTTTTAACACCGGCCGGTCTTTGGCGGTTATAATCCGGTATTTGACAAGGCTGTCAATAGTCGCGGCCGGCGACTGTCCGTAAACCCGGTTAAACAAGCCGCAAAAAATGGTTAAGGTGGTGATAAGGTAACGTTTCATAACAGGTATGAAGATAAACATTAACACGGAATTTATTCATGAATATACAGCGCCGCAACTAAATTTTGGATAGCGCAGCCTGGAATATCATCTTTACTGGAATTTAATACCGTTGTAAAAGCGCTCGAACAGTGATATGTTTTTGTCGTAAGTGCCAGGTGTCGCCATAAAGTTTACAACGTAGCCAATTCCGTTTTTGAAGATATAGTAGGATTTTCCTTTGTATTTTAGTCCGTTAGTTGTTGTATTGATAATGCGTGAATTATCATCAATGCCATTGGCTTCAACTGAAGTAGTAGCCGGATCAACTCTTTTTCTATCAAATGCAATTAGCTGTTTCAATGAACTAATCTCGGTCCTTTTATAAGCCGTTATGGAGATGGAATTTTCGATGTCGGCATTTTCTAACTCGCTATTGCGCGGTCGTGGATGGTGTCGTTTTGTATCTGTCCGTACAGTTTCCAGTTGCCAGGGATTTTTACTGTGAATTTATAAATATCATTTCGATATTCATGGGTTATGTTGTCTTTGGTTTGGCCAAAAGCATTTGATAAAATAACTAAGCTGAAAAGCAGGTACAGGTTAATCAATTTCATAATTGTTATATTATTGGGTAGGCAAAATTAATTGAAAATATCTATTCAGCCTGTGGCCGGTGTTTACCAATACCCGGTAGCAAGCCAGGTTGTACTACAAAACATTAGCCGAACTACATTATTATTTCTATTTATTTACACCGCGTTTTTTCGCATCTGCTATTAATGCGTTCGTTTTCTTCTGGGCTATTATTTCATTTTGCTTTGCCTGAGCTATAAGCGCGTCGAGTTTTTTATAGCCAGGTGTGCCAAACTTAAAAGTTCCGGTTACAGGGCATACACCACCCGGGCACATTGTCCATTTTAACTCGGTGTAGGATGTGTCTTTTTCATAACAGACAATGGTAAAGGCATCCCTGAGTTCGGCCTTAAAGTTAACCAATGGATGTTTTGCTGATTTTTGCTTAGCCCTGGTCATTTTAACAACAAATAATTGCTGCGAGGTAAGTACTTCCCTCACCTTTGATGGGTAAGGGACGGAATCTGTTAAAAGCTTACCGTTTATTGTGGCATAACTGCTGGTACGGCTGTAAAATACTAATGAAGCGATCAATATTAATGCAGGGATTGCTCTGAGAATTGTTTTTAGGATAGGTTTCATGTGGGCTGGTTACAGGTATAATTGTACAGGTACAATATAGGAAAAATCCGGTTTTATGATGATTATATTGCTGAATTTTTGCTGCCTGCATAGCTGACGTTTCAAGGGCTGTCAGTCTGAGTAGTAAAAACCGCGGATTCTGAAGGGGAAATGCATTCAAAAATTAAAGACTGTCATGCCGAGGTACGAAGCATTTCTCAAACCTTTCTATCGGCCATGCACAGTTGATAGATCCCTCGTACCTACCCATGACAAGTTGAAAAACGGAAGTCATCCCGTCCGTTAGCTAACGGATCGGGATCCCACAGGACAGGCGACCCGCATGAAGTATACTTAGCATGTGAGGTGCCGAAACAAGTTCGGCATGACATTGGGGATTAAATAGTTGTCATCTCCCTTCAGAATTTCGCGGAATTTTACAACCGGGATTACCTTTCTATTATTAGCTCGCTATTTCAACTGTTCCCCAAAAAAATCAATCGTACGTTTCCAGGCCAGTTCGGCGGCGGCTTTATCATAACGGGGGGTGGTATCGTTGTGAAAGCCGTGGTTTACGTTTTCATAAATAAAGGCCTGGTATTTTTTCCCGTTCTCTTTTAACGCGGCTTCATAGGCTGGCCAGCCCTCGGTAATCCTGGTATCCAGCGATGCGTAGTGCAGCATTAGCGGGGCTTTTATTTTGGGTACATCCGCAGCAGCGGGCTGGCTGCCGTAAAAAGGCACGGCCGCCGCCAAATCCGGCACGCGCACAGCCATCATATTGGCTATGCCACCGCCAAAACAAAAGCCTACCACACCTACCTTGCCGTTACAATCTTTATGATTTTTAAGGTAATTGTAAGCGGCAATAAAATCTTCTTCCATTTCGCCTTTGTCCCTTTTGCTTTGCAGGGTGCGCCCGGCATCGTCATTGCCGGGGTAGCCGCCCAGGGGTGTAAGGGCGTCCGGCGCAAGCGAAATAAAGCCGGCCAGGGCGGCCCTTCTGGCTACATCCTCGATATAAGGGTTTAAGCCACGGTTTTCATGAACCACAATAACGCCACCCAATTTATTTTTAGCATCTGCAGGTTTTGACAGCAATCCTTTAATTGTGCCGCCGCCTTTTGGCGATGGGTAATTGATGTATCCGGATGTTAAACGCGGATCATCAGGTTTAATCTGCATATTCCCCTGGTAATCGGGCATCAGGAAACTCATCAGGGCGGGTACGGTTAATCCGCCAACCGCATAAAGCGATAGCTTTTGCACAAAATCCCGGCGGTTAAGCCGGTTATGTGCGTAATCATCATACAGGTCAAACACTTCCTGGCTAATGTTGTCTTTGCTGATTTGGCTCATATTTAAAGGTTTTATTCAAAAATAACCATTTGATGTATTGGCTTGCTATTCAAATGGTAACAGTATCGCTACATGTAAAGTTTTGCATTTATTTGGATGGATGGCTTATGGTTTGTTACCTAAAATAATAACCCCGATTTTCTATTGGCTTTAAGCCGGCTATAGTCTATCCGTTCTCAATACTGCTTATCATTCTACAAAATAAAAGCCCGGTGAGTTTTGCTCAACGGGCTTTTTGCCTGGCCACATTTTTTTATAGCAAGGGCTTTCTTTTGTACCTTTTGGCATGGATTTTTGCGGCGTCAATTTTTTCCTGTTTAACTGTCTTAGGATCACGCATTTCTTTAGCAGCCTCGTTCTTTTCTTTTTCCCTGGTTTCCATAATGGTAGTGTTTTAATCGTTATTAAGATAAGTTTCTTGCAGGTTAATTTGTTTTTGTAATTGGATATTATAATGTCATTTTAATATCAAAAACAAGAACAATTTTAATTTATTAGGGCGTTTTTTTTCTTTATCTGATGCGTTATACGAATATATTAAATATATAGTTAATAAGAAAGAGAAAAATAAAAAAAATATATGCTAATTAATTATAGATGTGTGGATTACAGATGTGCGGATTACAGATGTGCAAATTTCAAATGTGCGGATTACAGATGTGCAGATGTGTCTGAACCGGAATTTACCGAATTAAAGAATTTTTAATTTTTAAATTTTAAAATTCAACCAATTCAATGAATTCTAAAAATTCCGGTTCAGACAACACCAGGCAACATCTACACATCTGGAATCTGAAATCTGCACATCAGAAAACCCATTGTTAGTATTTCTATGCTAATCTTACTTCCCCCTTTCGGCACAAAACCTTAATTTCGCTGTTTCAAGAAAAAAGAGGAAAAGATTTTGGATTATTTACAGGGTTTAAACCCCGAACAAAGGGCAGCAGTAGAGCAAACCGAAGGGCCGGTAATGATTATTGCCGGCGCCGGATCGGGCAAAACAAGGGTGATCACTTACCGGGTAGCACACCTTATCCGTAAGGGTGTTGATCCGTTCAATATATTGGTTTTAACATTTACCAATAAAGCTGCCCGCGAAATGCGCGAGCGTATTACCCATGTAGTTGGCGGCGAGGCTAAAAACATCTGGATGGGCACCTTTCACTCGGTGTTTGCCAAGCTTTTACGCGTAGAGGCCGAAAAAATTGGTTACCCCAGTAATTTTACCATTTACGATACCGACGACAGCAAAAGCGTATTGCGCGCCATTATCAAAGAGCTCAACGTAGATGATAAACTTTACGCGGTGAATTTTGTGCTTAACCGCATTTCGGCATCAAAAAATAACCTGATATCATTCAGGGAATATAATAAGAACGAGCAGATACAGGCCGACGATATATCGACCGGCCGGGGGCAGATGGGCAAAATTTACGAAATGTATGCCACCCGCTGCTTCCGTGCCGGGGCCATGGATTTTGACGATTTGCTTTACAAAACCAACGAGTTGCTTAAACTGCACCCGGATGTGCTTAACAAATACCAGCACAAGTTTAAATACCTGATGGTGGATGAGTACCAGGATACCAACTTTTCGCAATATCTTATTGTAAAAAAACTGGCGGCCGTTAACGAGAATTTATGTGTGGTGGGTGACGATGCTCAAAGTATTTACGCTTTCCGTGGGGCAAATATTCAAAACATCCTGAATTTTGAAAAGGATTACCCCGATTTGAAGGTGTTTAAGCTGGAGCAAAACTACCGGTCGACCCAGAATATTGTGAATGTAGCCAACAGCATCATCAGCAATAATAAAGAGCAGCTTAAAAAGAACGTTTTTAGCGAGAAGGACGCCGGAGATAAAATAAAGATAATGCGTGCCTTCAGCGATAACGAAGAGGGCAAAATGGTGGCCGAGGCTATTATGGAAGACAGGAGCCGGTTGGGGAAAAAGTGGAATGACTTTGCCATCCTATACCGTACTAACGCCCAGTCGCGCTCGATGGAGGAGGCCCTACGTAAGTTGGGGATCCCGTACAAAATTTATGGGGGCTTATCATTTTATCAGCGTAAAGAGATTAAGGATCTGATTGCATATTTTCGCCTTACGTTTAATCCTAACGACGAGGAGGCGCTGAAACGCGTTATCAACTACCCTAAACGTGGCATTGGCGATACCAGTGTTGATAGGATTATTGTAAGCGCCGATACACACCAGGTAACCCCATGGGAGGTAATTGCCGAGCCTGCTAAGTATTATGATGGTAAACCGCCATCAACGCTAAGCGCTTTTGCAACCATGATACAAAGCTTCCAGGTGCTTGCAAAAACCAAATCGGCATACGAGTCGGCTTTGTATATCGCGCAGCACTCAGGGCTGTTAAAAGACCTTTATGAGGATAAATCTGTAGAGGGGCTTAACCGTTACGAAAATATACAGGAATTGCTGAACGGTATCAAGGAGTTTAGCGAGCGCGAGGATATTGAAGAGAAGGGGCTGGATGTTTTTATGCAGGATATCGCCCTGCTTACCAACGATGATAAGGATAAAGATAAGGATGCCGATACGGTATCACTGATGACTATCCACTCATCAAAGGGGCTTGAGTTTTCGCAGGTGAACGTGGTGGGGCTGGAGGAAAATCTTTTCCCTTCGCAAATGTCGCTCAACTCGCGCAGCGACCTGGAAGAAGAACGCCGCCTGTTTTACGTGGCTGTAACCCGTGCCGAAACTAAACTTACCATTAGCTATGCCACATCCCGCTTTAAGTTTGGAACGCTTATTAGCTGCGAGCCAAGCCGCTTTTTGGATGAGATAGATGCCAAATACCTGGAGCTTGATTACAGCGCCAAACCTACAACCAGCAATAACCCGTTTTTTGATGATGAGCGCAAAGCCTGGACCGGCGGGGGCAATAAACAGGCTGATGCTTTCTCGAAACCAAAGCCTGCAACATCGGCACCAATAAAAACAACATCAATACTGGCCAAGGCGCACGTGGTATCGGCGGGATTTAAACCATCTGATACTTCAAACCTGCAGGTAGGTATGGAGGTAGAGCATGAACGCTTTGGCTTTGGCAAGGTGCTGAGTCTGGAAGGCAACAAACCCGATGTTAAGGCCACTATTTTTTTTAAAGAAATTGGCCAAAAACAGCTCTTGCTAAAATTTGCTAAACTGTATATAATTAACAATATAAACTAACAGTTAATCCCGCTTTTTGTGGAATTGTTTCCCCGATAACACAAATTTTGCCACATTGATTGTGTTGAACCGACATGGATTTAAAGGTAAATTAATGATGGCATAACGTTTGGATATGTTTTAATAATTAATTTATTTATTGATACCCCAAATGAGCGAGATCACAAAAAAGAAGACAAATAAGTTTGTCGGCAAAAACATTCGTACCCTGCGCCACCAGCACGGCTGGAGCCAGGAAGATGTAGCAAACCGTTTAGGCATTTCTATCCCTGCCTTTTCAAAAATTGAAACAGGTGTCACGGATATCAACCTATCGCGCCTGGAGCAAATTGCAAACATATTTGAGCTTAATGTGGTTAACCTGCTTGCACTTGATGCCGAAGAAATTGACCTTACACCATCCAACCTCAGCGTTGCCCAAAAGAAGCTGGTTGATCGTGAAGCCGAGATTGCAAATCTGCAACGCAAGGTGATTTTACTTTATGAAGAATTACGTAATAAAAGCGCCGTAGCCGTATAAAGTTAATAGCTGTGTTGTAAACCTTACATATCCGGGTTTATCATATAGTAATTGCTACACTTTGCTCATCCGGTTTTTTTTGATGTTAAATATTGATTAATAATATTTAATACGAGGAAATATTTGTAAAATTTATAGGCGGTATAAACATAAAAGTTTTATATCGCCTTGTTATTTTAGGTTTTGGAGTAAAAATTGCGGCATGTTTTTTACCCTGAAAAAACATGCTTATATGTCTAATTACCTGATATCCATCTCAAAAAACGAAGCTTTAAAAGACGGTACTATTCATGATCCGCACAGCAAGCTTAAAGTTAAGGCATTTGATATGTTGCGCTCTACATTTAAGCCCTGTAAAGGCGAGATAACGTTTTTTGTTACTGCCGGCGATGAAACTATTGCATTTGAAACACAAGGCTACAAAAGGCACCGCCAACTACTTATCCTGCAAATGATATCCTGGTACTGCATTTACCTGGGGCTTTTTGAAGCCCAGATCCATAGTACGCTGCCAATGGCATTTAATTTTAATTAGCGCAACGGTTTCATCCGGATATCCGGATGCCCGATTTGAAATTTTCAAGAATTTGAAGCTGTTGTGAAGCAAACAATGCTAAGTTGTAAGCCGTAAACCGAATTTGTTTATTGGACTTATACCAAAGGTCATCATCCCGCCGATTAATGAGTGATTTTACACCAGGTAATTGTAAACCCTGAATCCCGTATCATTTGTTTCGACCACCCGGATCAATTTTTGACTTTTGACTTTTGACCTATGAGGTTGTGTCGGACCTGGACGGGCTATGTAGCATATCGCTCATCTCGATGATTTTTTCATCAATTTCAGATACGCATCTATCCATCATAGCTATGCATTCTTTTTCGTCTACAAGCCCCTCTTTTTCCAGGTTGATAAGGCCGCGCAGGGTGGCTATAGGGCCGCGAATCTGGTGCGAGAGGTAGGAGGAATGTTCGGATAATTTGCGGTTTTTAATCTGTAGGTCTTTGGTGCGCTCGTCTATGATCTCTTCAAGGTGGTGGTTTATACGGTCCAGGTTGTCTTTTTGCCGCGATACTTCGCCGTTAAGCAGGGTAAGCTGGGCATTTGTTTTGGCCTTGCGTTTTACGTTGCCAAACAGCAGCCCTATTACAACAAGCAAAAGGCCTGCAACAATAGTTACGGCCCAAAATTTGGTACGGTCATATGCCTGTCGTTCGGCAATACGTTCGTTTTCTTTTATCTGTTCCTCCTGCTTTCGTGTGGCCTCAATCAGCTTCATCTGCACCGATGTATTGGTTTTAAAAGTAGCGCTGTCAATTTTATATATTTCGCGCAGGTAAAACATAGCTTTGGCGTAGTTTTTACGGTTATACTCCAGCTCATAAGTGGTGTGCTTGTAATCGTATTCCAGTTTAGGGTCTTTTACCAGCCTGGTATAGTTTATCCCTTCGTTTACTATCTTCTCGGCTTCATCAAACTTTTTCTGGTTCATATACAGCGATGCCAACGTTAAATCAATACTGGCTATCGATTCGTTTAAGTCCTGCCGTTTTGCACTCGCGTTGGCCTCCAGCAGCATTACTAAAGCCTTATCGTATTGCGCCAGCTTAAAATAAACCACGCCGATGTTTTGCGCGCATTGCACCAGGTTTACCGAGTCTTTTAGTGTTTTAAAAATAGACTGGCTGTTATTGTAATATTTAAGCGCCTGGCTATAGCTGTTTTTGCGGGTATAAACGTTGCCTAAATTGAGGTTAAGCGAAGCAATTAAACGGATATCGCTTATTTTGTTGGCAATGGCCAGGGATTTAAAAAAGTAATCGAGCGATTTGTTGCTATCATGGTCGCGGTAAAGATTGCCCATGTTGTTATACACTTTGGCTTCGCCGCCCAGGTTGCCGGCCCTGGTAAAAAAAGTGGCGGCGCTTAAATAATTCTCGAACGATTTTTCGGGCTGGTCAAGGTAATAATTAGCCAGGCCCAAAACGCGGTAAGCTTCGGCTATACCGTTATTGTAATTTAACTTACGCGCCAGCTCCATTGCTTTTGTAGCATCAACAACCGTTTGTTCCGGATCAGTTAACCTATTGGCCAGCGCCTGTTTATTGATGCGGATAATTTCATTGGTATCCGCCTTTGCATCTCCATCAAGATCCTTTGCGTATAAGGCAAATGCGGTAAAAAAAAATAAAAGAAATGTGATGGTTCTTTTCATTAAAGCGCTGTTACGATGTATTGAAAGTGAAAGTTATAAATTATACCGAAATATATTGGTAAACCTAAAGAAAAAGATGTTGATAATTATTTTATAGATTTTTCTTGAAAATTAAAAAACATATCTATATTTGCCTTGTTAATTGATTGATATACAGTTAATTAATTTAATATTAATGCGAATTTGATAATATTATTAGGCATAAAAATCCCATTTCGGGCTGCTTTTGGCAGCGGAAAATATCAAAAAGCTTTATATGTACATTAATACGCTGTCTGTTACTTAAATTATAATTGATAAAGTATAAAGTTGCTTTATTGATAATTGCGGGTTATCGTGTTTAAATTTAATGATTTTATTTTTATAAAATATGCAAAATCGATAGCAAAAATGTAAGCTGTTTTAAAAGTATTACAAAATGCCATCAGAAAAAGTGAATAAAATATAACTGAAACATTTTTACAGGCTGGTAAAAAAAGCCGTAACAGGAGCGTTAGATCTATGTGCTTAATTAATACTTAAAATAGTAGAATTTTAATATAAAATATTTATAAATATGAAAAAAATAATTCTCTTAACATTGCTTGCAGCAAGCACAGGAGTTTTGTCATCGGCGGTTTTGGTTTCGGAAAAAAAGATTGAGCAGCCACAGGCCGCGAGTTTCATAAAAGTGGATTCGGGCTTTAAAAAAGACCTGGCAAATGCCGATTGATTACCAGGCAGTAAAACGGACAACGAACATCAAGACAATAACAAGTACACAAAATATATAACGATCATGAAAAAATTTATCACCATCATCCTGGCAGTTTTATTCACCGGAGCTATTTCTTCTTGTAAAAGGGAAACGGTAACCCACGAAACGGCATCGCTGCACTCCTACGAAAACAGTGCACGCCGGGACCTTGGCAGCGCCGATTAATTTTCAAATGATCAATAAAAACATTTAAAAAACTCAAAAAAATTAAAAACGACATGAAAAAGTTCATCATCATAACCATTGTAAGCTTAACCGCAGCAACAGGTATTTTATCATCACAAACCACTGCTAAGCCAACAGCAAAACCAGAAGCAATATCCCTTGCACCATCAACTTCGGGTTTCAAAAAGGATTTAGGCCAGGCCGACTAATTACGCACACCGATAACATTTATTAAGAAAACAAAATATTAAATCCCCTTCCTTCAAATAAAAATCATGAAAAAGCAATCAATAATAGCAGCATTAGCATTAAGCACTATCCTTACATCATTTGTAAACGCGGATAAAAAAATTGGAACTGCATCTAACCAAACTGTGGCTTTCACAGGCGGCCCGAAAAGAGACTTAGGTAACGCAGATTTCACAGGTGGTCCAAAAAGAGATTTAGGCAATGCTGATTTTGCTTTCACCGGCGGTCCTAAAAGAGACTTGGGTAATGCAGATTTCACAGGCGGTCCGAAAAGAGATTTAGGCAATGCTGATTTTGCTTTCACCGGCGGTCCTAAAAGAGACTTGGGTAATGCAGATTTCACAGGTGGTCCAAAAAGAGATTTAGGCAATGCTGATTTTGCTTTCACAGGCGGCCCAAAAAGAGACTTAGGTAACGCAGATTTCACAGGTGGTCCAAAAAGAGATTTAGGCAATGCTGATTTTGCTTTCACAGGCGGCCCAAAAAGAGACCTTGGTAATGCAGATTTCACAGGCGGTCCAAAAAGAGATTTAGGTAATGCTGACTTTGCATTCACCGGTGGCCCAAAAAGAGATCTTGGCAATGCAGATTTCACAGGCGGCCCAAAAAGAGATTTAGGTAACGCAGATTTCGCTTTCACAGGTGGTCCAAAAAGAGACCTTGGTAATGCTGATTTTACAGGTGGTCCAAAAAGAGATTTAGGTAATGCTGACTTTGCATTCACMGGTGGYCCAAAAAGAGATCTTGGYAATGCAGATTTCACAGGCGGYCCAAAAAGAGATTTAGGTAACGCAGATTTCGCTTTCACAGGTGGTCCAAAAAGAGATCTTGGTAATGCAGATTTCACAGGCGGTCCAAAAAGAGATTTAGGTAACGCAGATTTCGCTTTCACAGGTGGTCCAAAAAGAGATCTTGGTAATGCAGATTTCACAGGCGGTCCAAAAAGAGATTTAGGTAATGCAGATTTCACAGGTGGCCCGAAAAGAGATTTGGGTAATGCTGACTTTGCATTCACCGGCGGTCCAAAAAGAGACCTTGGTAATGCAGATTTCACCGGCGGCCCAAAAAGAGATTTAGGTAATGCAGATTTCACCGGTGGCCCAAAAAGAGATTTAGGTAATGCTGACTTCACCGCATAATCGACCTTTTAAGAGCTTCAATAACACAAAACATGAAAAAGATCATCATCGCAATAGCTATCATATTAACATCGGGGATTACAGCCTACTCATTAAGCACTAAAGAAACTAAGGCAGCCCCGGAGGCGACAAAAACCGAAACCGCATCGTTCACAGCCAAAGCAGGTCATGGCCCCAAAGCCGACCTGGGAACTGCCGACTAACTTTATTAACTGATGCGGGCTGATGTGTTCTTCAGCCTTTTTAAAGGTACCCGCATTATTTTTCCCAAAACACTTTTGTATTCCCTGGATATTTCGGGGAATTTGTGTTTTGTAGGGAGTGTGGTTGGATAAGTTTTCGCATCCTTTTTATCGCCGCTAGGCATCGTTCGCCCAAATCAATAAACATCAATATATTTGCGCCAAACTAAATACCATGCAGCACATAAAGCAATATGTTGATGAGCACAGGCAACGTTTACTCGACGAATTATTTGCCCTTTTGCGTTTCCCTTCGGTTAGCGCCGACCCAAAATACAAAGCCGACGTTTTAGATACCGCCGACCACGTAGCCCAAAAGCTGCGCGATGCCGGCGCCGATAATGTAGAAGTATGCCAAACCGCCGGCTACCCCATTGTTTACGGCGAAAAAATAATTGATGCCGCGAAGCCGACAGTATTGGTGTATGGCCATTACGATGTACAACCTGCCGACCCTATTGAGCTATGGCATACACCACCTTTTGAACCAACCGTGCGCGATGGTAAAATTTACGCCCGTGGCGCATGCGATGATAAGGGGCAGTTTTACATGCACGTAAAGGCGTTTGAGCTGATGATGCAAACAGATACATTGCCCTGCAATATCAAATTTATGATTGAAGGCGAGGAAGAAGTTGGGTCATCAAACCTATCCATATTTGTTAAGGCCAATAAAGAAAAACTGAAGGCTGACGTGGTGCTGATTTCAGATACTTCGATGATCAGCATGGAGCATCCGTCTTTAGAGACTGGTTTGCGCGGTTTATCGTATGTTGAGGTAGAAGTTACCGGCCCTAACCGCGATTTGCATTCGGGCGTTTACGGTGGCGCGGTAGCCAATCCTATTACTATTTTGAGTAAGATGATTGCCGCCATGCATGATGAAAATAATCATATCACCATTCCCGGCTTTTACGATGAAGTGATAGATCTTACTCCTGCTGAGCGTGCGGCCCTTAACAACGCGCCTTATGACGAAGCTGAATACAAGAAGGATCTTGATGTTGTTGAACTTTGGGGCGAAAAAGGCTATTCAACTTTTGAGCGTACCGGTACGCGCCCAACTTTAGAGGTTAACGGCATCTGGGGCGGTTACATTGGCGAAGGCGCCAAAACGGTATTGCCATCAAAGGCCCATGCCAAAATATCCATGCGCCTGGTGCCCAACCAAACATTTGAGCAGATTACCGAGCTATTTACCAAACATTTCCTGAGCATAGCCCCGGCCAGTGTAAAAGTAAAAATAACCCCTCACCACGGCGGCGAACCGGCTGTTACTCCAACCGATAGCATTGCCTATAAAGCGGCACAAAAAGCTATTGCCGAATCATTCGGTAAAGAACCTATCCCAACCCGTGGCGGCGGCAGTATTCCTATTGTGGCCCTGTTTGAAGCCGAGCTTGGCCTCAAAACAGTGTTGATGGGCTTTGGGTTGGATAGCGATGCATTGCACTCGCCAAACGAGAAATATGATATTTTTAACTATTATAAAGGAATTGAAACAATCCCGTTGTTCCATAAGTATTTTGCGGAGTTGAGCGGGGCATAAGATTTGAATTTTCTTCGGACTTAAGAAAAGCGGTTGTGCCTATTGATTGGCATGACCGCTTTTTTTGTAATATATCCTGCTTAATTACTTAAACTTTAACTGCGGCCTTGGGGCGTAGTGTTAATCACTCAGAACAGTAGTAAATTAATTTGTTTAAGATTGGGGTAATAGAGCAAAGCAAGGAGAGCAAAAATTGTTGGGGAATAATGTCAAAAAAACAAAACAATGTCGTCGATATCAAATTTCACTTATGAACCAATGAACCAATGAACCAATGAACCAATGAACCAATGAACCAATGAACCAATGAACCAATGAACCAATGAACCAATGAACCAATGAACCAATGAACCAATAATAATTGTATTTTTAAAAAATATATAATTATTGCTGCTTATGATGGATTGGTTAAAGCGTAACGGGATACATTTTGCCGTTGCGGGTGTTTTTTTGGTTTTGTGTTTTCTGTATTTTTCGCCGGCATTTCAGGGCAAAACGTTAGGGCAGGGGGATGTGCTGGGAGCACAGTCGACCCAAAAAGAGATAATGGATTACCGCGCCCGCGATACCACCATTTTGTGGACTAACCAGATATTCGGCGGCATGCCCGTATACCAGATCTGGGCGCCTTACAAAGCCAATATTGCCACACATATTATAAGTGTTATTGGTTACGGCGTGCCCAACCCGGTTGGTATGGTGCTGGTATTTTTGTTTGGTACCTACTTTTTATTTAACGTGTTAAAGCTTAGCCCCTGGCTGGCGGCCGCCGGCGCCGTGGCTTTTACATTTACCAGCTATAATATGATATTGCTGGCGGCCGGGCATACCAACCAGGCCTTTGCCATCGCATTTTTTGCGCCAATAATAGCCAGTATTATGCTGGCTTTAAGGGGGCGGTATTTGTTGGGCGCATCTTTGTTGGCTTTGTTCCTGTCTATCGAAATTAAGGTGAACCACCTGCAAATGACCTATTATTTAATGCTGGCCATTTTGATTTTGGTAGGTATCGAGCTTTATCACGCCATCAAAAATAAAACAACAACATCATTCCTCAAATCATTAGGCTATTTGCTGGCCGCATCACTGTTGGCATTCGCAGTAAATGCATCAACCCTGTGGAGCACCTATGAATATGGTAAGGATAGCTACCGGGGCAAATCAAATTTAACAACCAGCACCAAAGAGCCGCAAAATGGCTTAGCTAAAAATTATATTTATCAATACAGCCAGGGCGTAGCCGAGTGCCTTACCTTTTTGGTGCCAAATGCCTCAGGCGGTGCATCGGGACCGGAATTAATTGATCAAAATTCAGAAACCGTTAAAGTATTTACAGATAAAGGCGAGCAGCCGGAGCAGGCTTTAAATTACGCGCAGCAAATTTCTTCATTCCCCGGATTGTCGCTTTATTGGGGCGAGAAGCCGGGTACCAGCGGCCCATTTTATTTTGGTGCAAGTATCTGCTTTCTGTTTGTATTCGGGCTCATTATAGTAAAGAGTCGGCTTAAATGGTGGCTGCTGGGTACAGTGGTGTTAACTATGCTGCTATCATTTGGCGGCAACTGGCCATACGTTTCCGATATATTTTTAAAGTACTTTCCACTATACAATAAGTTCCGTGCTGTCGAATCTATTTTGGCAGTTGCCGGGTTATGTTTTCCGGTATTGGCCTTCCTGGCTATACAGGAGGTTATTGTTACTGCCGATAAAAAGGTGTTGCTTAAAAAACTGTTAATTGCCTTTTACATAACAGCTGGACTGGTGCTGATACTAATTCTGGTTCCCGAATTGCTGTTGAGTTTCAGGCCGAGCGACCAGCTAAGCGGCGTCACCAGTTTAACACAGGCATTAAAAGGCGACGCGACGATGGCCAATGCTTTTGCCAATGCAGTGGTTAAAGACAGGGCCAGCCTTGAGCGCGCCGATGCCATCCGCTCGCTGGTATTTGTACTGATTACTTTTGGTATTGTTTGGGCGCTTATAAAGCAAAAGCTAAGCCTCGCAGCCGTTTCCATGTTGCTGTTTGCCATAGTATTGGTTGACCTTTGGCAGGTAGATAAACGTTATTTAAAAGATAGTAGTTTTACCGACAAGCAGGAATCGGCAGTGCCGCAAAGACCTGTTGATGTGGAGATTGCTAAAGATGCCGACCCGGATTTCAGGGTGTATGATGCAACTTTAAACATTCAGACAGATGTGCAAAATCCGTTCTTCCATAAAACTTTAGGGGGGTATTCGGCAGCAAGGATGAAGCGATACGATGAGTTGATAAATAGCCAGTTTACCAGGGGAGCAAACCCGGCTGTATTGAACATGCTAAATGCCAAATACGTCATTGTGCCCGATTCATCTAAACAAGGTCAAATGCTGTTGCCAAATCCCGAAGCATGCGGCAATGCCTGGTTTATAAAAAGCATAAATTATGTGGACGGAGCTGATGCCGAAATGAAGGCACTCAACAACCTGTCTCCAAAGAATGAAGCCGTGGCGGATAAAAGCTACCAAAGTATGACCGGTAACATACAGGCGGGTGATAGTACAGCAACAATAAAACTGTTAAACTATAACCCCGATCATATGGTGTACAAATCGGTTTCGAAAACTGGCGGCGTAGCTGTTTTCTCCGAGGTATATTATGATAAAGGCTGGAAGATGCTGATTGATGGGATAGAGAAGCCATATTTCCGAGCCGATTACCTATTACGAGCAGCTCAAATCCCGGCAGGGGAGCATAAGGTAGAGTTTGTTTTCCATCCGGCATCGTATTATGTTGGGGAGGATATTTCGATGGCCGGCTCGGTATTGCTAGTGCTGTTGTTGGGCGGGGCCGTTTTTGGGGATAACTTAAAGGAATATTGGAAGGGTAGGAGGATTGGTAAAACAAAATAGAGGGCATATGAAATTGATAAAATGTATCATTATTTCTTTTTTTTGCCTGTTTTGCCTGGCATCACACGCGCAAGAAAGCGATAGATATAAGATCACTTTTACAAACAAAAAGATTCTCAGATTTCCAGGCCCGTTTTCAAGGTTTGAAAAAAAATCATATTGCCAATTATCTATAGATGACACAACACTGAGCGTAAATAATTTTGATAAAAGAGACAGTAATCGCTGGAATATTTCTTTGTCGGCGTTCTGTATTTTGGATAAATCAAAAGATAATTCAAAATTTCTGCTATTAAGCAGCTTCTATGATTCTTACCAACGTTTCAGCTTTCGAAACGGATTTGTATACACTTACCTTGTCGAGGTAAAAAATAAACGGCTAAATATTTATATTTCTAATGCCTGGAGTTATAAAATCAGCAATATCGATTCTGTTCTCAATAAATCGTTGCTGATTTCAGCCCGGAAACTCCATTAAGGAAGAGCAAACATAAAGTTTTGAAGAAAGGGCAACATACAAACGTGATCATCTGAACTTAAGCTTCCATTCAGTATTGATGAGAGGGGCTTTTTTGGAGATGAGACAAAGAAAATGGTGGGGAAGAAAAGCGTGGATAAATAGTTTTGATTTGTTTAGAGATACCGATAATTTGTCTGAACTCGGATTAAGCAGATTTTTCGGATTATTTGGATTTTGTTTATTGTCAGGACGAGACATTGGTTCATTAGTCCATTCGTCTTGTCCGTTGGGTCATGGGCCTGAGTCAATGAATTTCTTGTTTTGCTCGCTATGCCCGCGTCCCCATGAACCATGAACCATGAACAAATTTTGCTATCTTCACGCATCACCATATACTCTGTCATGAAGAAAACCCTTACCCTTGGCTTATTGGCGCTGTCGGCGGCAAGTTTCGCGCAGCAAAAAACATTAATTGGCTTTACACCGTCGTCGTCGGCAAAACAACTGGAAACCGAAAAAACGTTTGATGCGGGTTTAAGTCCGCAGCGCATTGGCGAAACCATTAAAACACTTTCAGCATTTCCGCATAACATCGGTTCGCCCGGTAGCAAGGCCGTGGCCGAAAAGATATTGGCCATGTACAAAAGCTACGGGCTGGATGCACACATAGAAACTTACACGGTACTTTTCCCAACGCCCAAAACGCGGGTGCTTGAACTAACCGGGCCAACAACTTATACAGCCGTGTTAAAAGAGCAGGCCGTACCGGACGATGGCACATCCGGCCAACCCAATCAGCTGCCAACTTATAATGCCTGGAGTGCCGATGGCGATGTGAGCGGCCCGCTGGTATTTGTAAATTATGGTTTGCCCGATGATTATATTAAGCTGGCTGCAATGGGCATTGATGTTAAAGGTAAAATAGTAATTGCAAAATACGGCCGCTCATGGCGAGGCATAAAGCCCAAAGTAGCTTATGAGCATGGTGCCATAGGCTGTATCATTTACTCTGATCCTGCGGATGATGGCTACTCCGCCGGCGATGTATATCCCAAAGGGGCCTACAAAAATGAATTTGGCGTACAGCGCGGCTCTGTAATGGATATGGTGATTTACCCCGGCGATCCGCTTACACCGGGCGTTGGCGCAACAAAAGATGCCAAACGTTTGGATAGAAAGGATGCAACCACGATATTAAAGATACCGGTGCTGCCCATCAGCTATCATGATGCCCAGCCTTTATTGGCCGCGCTTGATGGGCCTGTGGCGCCTGCCGGATGGGCAGGTTCATTACCTATAACTTATCACATAGGCGGTGGTGCCGCGGTTGTACACCTTAAAATGGAGTTTAACTGGGACATGGTGCCCGCCTATGATGTAATTGCCAAAATTAAAGGATCAACCTACCCGGATGAATGGGTAATGCGCGGAAACCACCATGATGCCTGGGTTAACGGTGCCAACGACCCTATAAGCGGACAGGCTGCCATGATTGAAGAAACCAAAGCACTTGGCGACCTGTTAAAAACCGGCTGGAAACCCAAACGCAGCATCATATATTGCTCATGGGACGGCGAAGAACCAGGACTGTTAGGATCAACCGAGTATGCCGAGGCTCATGATAAAGAATTGCAGCAAAAAACGGTGGTATACATCAACTCGGATAGTAATGGCCGTGGCTTTTTGGGAGCAGGCGGTTCGCAGGCACTGGAAAGCTTTATTGACGAGATAACGAGTGGCATAACCGACCCGCAAACCAAAGTAAGCGTGTTCGACAGGAAAAAGGCGATGCAACTGGTAAATGCCAAATCAACCGGCGATAAGAAAGAGATATTGGAACGCAAAGGCGAAAAGCTGGAGGCACTGGGTTCAGGATCTGATTTTTCTTCGTTCCTGCAGCATTTGGGTATCCCTACGCTCGATTTTGGTTTTGGCGGCGAAGACGGCGGGGGCGAATATCATTCCATTTATGATTCGTTTGATGATTACAAACGTTTTAAAGACCCTGATTTTGCTTACGGTGTTGCCCTGGCCCAAACTGCCGGCCACTCGGTATTACGCATGGCCGATGCCGAAGTATTACCATTTGATTTCAGGAGCCTGCAGGTCACCATTGCCAAATATACCACCGAGCTAACCAAGCTTGCAGATGATACCCGTGAAGCCACCAAAATTGATAACCAACTCATAAAAGCTAATGATTACACCCTGGCTGCCGACCCAACCCGCCTGTATAAAGCGCCGGTCGCTAAAGATACGGTACCTCCAATTGATTTTAAACCATTAACCGCCTCGTTGGATTCGCTAAAGAAAAGCGCCGACAAAATGGCTGCCTACTGGAGCGCCGCCGCCCTAAAAGATGGCGACCACGATAAACTAAACAAACTCCTGTACCAGGCCGAGCAGCAATTGCTTGCCACCGAAGGGTTGCCACGCCGTGGCTGGTACAAACACACCATTTATGCGCCCGGTTTTTATACCGGTTACGGTGTTAAAACCATCCCCGGCATCCGCGAAGCTATTGAGCAACGCAATTGGAACGAAGCGAAACAGCAGATAGGGGTTGTGGCCGGCAGGATAAATGCCCTGGCGGGGTATTTGGCGATGGGGGTCAAGTAGGAATATTAAATAAGGATATTTTATAGCCGGAATGGGGTGGTCTTACCATATCAGTATTAGATATCTTTAACTATATTGCCGTTAATTAGCCTAATACCACAATGATAATCCTAAGCATAATATTTTACTTTTTAGCTTTTATAGCTATAGTCGGATCAATAGGTAATAAAATTAAACCCAACAACCCAAATCAACCAGTTACAAAAGAGCAATTGAAAGGGTCACTTATAATTGGTGTAATATTTTTGATTATCGGCTATATAACCTGGCCCAGTAAAAGTGCGTCTAAAGATAAACATGAAGCAGAAGACATCAGTAAATTGGATGTCGATGCATATGTGATGTCCGAAGAGTTTATCAAAAAACAACTAAAGGCTCCTGCAACAGCGGATTTTCCTACCGGCTCTGATGGAAGAGTGAAATATTTAGGTGACAGCGTATTCTATATTGATTCATACGTCGATGCTCAAAATTCTTTCGGAGCCAATCTTCGCTCAAATTATAGTGGAAAAATTAAGTATAAGGGAGATGACAATTGGATAAATATCGACCTTGTTTTAAAAGAAGATAATTAGACAAGGTGCAATGAAGCTCGTTTTAAGGTTTTAAATCGTTAAGCGATGGTAGTACTCCCTGTCAATTCAAAAACTTATTGATGGTTTTCACCAGTTTATTAATATCAAAGGGCTTTGGTACAAAAGCATCGTAACCAAAGTTTGCCAGTGATATGGCCATTTCATGATATGCCGATATTAATACCACCGGGATATGGGCCGTTTCTTTATTTTTTTTGATCAGGAGGCAAATTTGACCGCCGTTTAACCCGGGCAACATATAATCTGTTAAAACCAGGTCGGGCGAGAAGTTTTTTATCGACCCGATAATATCATCGGTACGATTGATGCCACTGACCGAAAAATTATTAAAATTTAAAACGGTTGTAAGTACGGCAAGAATGTCGTCGTCATCTTCGATGATTAAAATATTTTTAGCCATGTGAATATAACTGGTTCTATATTAAATTCAGGAATGGGCAAAAATGTTTTTTATTTTTTCAAAATCTAACGGTTTATTTATAAAGTCGATTACAAGAGGGTTATGTTTTGACCTGGTTACGTCGTCGATGCTTACAGACGAGGTGAGAATATAGATTTTGCTTTTCTTTAGCGAATCGATTTTTAACCTGTCAAATTCGGCCAAAAATTCCCATCCGTCCATTACCGGCATAGCCAGGTCCAGAAAAATAAAATCAGGAAGCTGCTCAGGGTTGCTATCATTGATTTTGATAAGCTGATCTATTGCGCTCTTGCCATTTTGGAAAGAATCAATTTTGGGGTCTACCAAAATCTTTTTCATCAACGCTTTCACAATAACACAATCCAACTCTTCGTCATCTATGACAAAAAAACTCGTACCTGAATCAATAACTCCCATCGGCAAATAACTATTAAACGACATTAATATTCCAATATGTTGTATATACGGGAATGAATTTATTTTGTTACAATTTTTAATTAAAACGGGTACATAAAAAATGGCGATGTGTTTTAACTCATCGCCATTCTATATTCTACAAATCACTAAATCAGTAATTCAATAATTAAAATCACTCCCCGTAGTAAACGTTGTTTTTCAAATCAACATCAGGTAGTTCCTGTTCAGGGTCAATCACCATCAATTTAATTTTTGATGTTGAAGGATATTTAAACGTCCATACTCCGCCACGCTGCCATACGTTTACGGGTAGGTGCAGGGTTTCAACCTTGCCATTGGCCTGGGTAATTTTCAGATCAACAGGCATTGCCATTTTTTCGTTATTGGTGATGGTGATCAAAGCGCCATTTGTGGCGTTATCATCAACGTACTTAACGCCGGTAATGGCCTGGTCAATTTTCCAGGTAGTGGTAAACCAGCCTTTCCAAAACCAGTTCAGGTCTTCGCCGCTGGCATCGTTCATCGCGCGGAATAAATCATAAGGCAGGGGGTGTTTAAATGCCCAGTTTTTAATGTATTCGTGAAAAGCATAGTCAAAACGCTCGGGGCCCAATACCACATTGCGTAAAATGTCCATACCCAAAGCGGTTTTAACATAATACTGGCCGTAATCGTTAAGTCCTATTGCTTCAGGCGCCGTCATCAGCGGATCTTTACTGTTGCGGTACATGCTTAAAGTTCGCTGCGCCTGTTTGCTGGTATCGTTATACTCGCCGTTGTTAAACTGCTGCGAAGCATACTCGTTAATAAAAGTGTTAAAACCTTCATCCATCCACATGTATTTGCGCTCGTTTGAGCCTACTATCATCGGGAACCAGTTGTGCCCAATTTCATGGGTAACATCTCCCCAGAGCTGCCCTTTTTTAAGGCCGCCAAGGCAAAATATAGCGCCCGGGTACTCCATACCCAAAGCAACTCCGGATATGTTTACGGCCGAGTTCCATGGATATTCGAAATAAGCTTTAGAGTAAATTTCCATGCTGTTTTTCAGGTACTCGGTTGACCGGCCCCAGCTATCGGTGCCCGAACTTTCAATAGGATAAGCCGACATAGCGATACCTTTACGGCCCGAGGGGAAATTAACCCTTGCCGCATCCCATATAAAAGCGTTTGATGCGCCAAAAGCCACATCGCGGCTGTTCAGCATTTTATAATGCCAGGTAAGGCAGCCTTTAAACGGACGGGTTGCCGCTTTGCCAACTTCATTCTGCTTAATAAGCATAACGGTTTTATCGCTGTTTTTGGCTTCGGCCATACGGGCTAATTGTGCGGGCGATAATACTTCTTCGGGGTTTTGCAAATCGCCCGATCCTACAACTACCATATTGGCAGGGGCAGTTATGTAATAGTCAAAATCGCCGTATTCGCAGTAAAACTCGCCAAGACCCATGTAGGGTAGGGTGTTCCAGCCTTCTACATCATCATAAACGCACATGCGCGGGTACCATTGGGCAATTTCGTAAACATAACCCTGTTTGAATTTTTTGCGGCCCATACGGTCGGCGCCATAAAAAGGGATGGCAAAATCGTAGTTTATTTTTACGCTTATTTTTTCGCCTTTACCATCCATTGGGGCATTCAGGCGCAGTTGCATGCGGGCATCGGTAACAACAGGGGCAACTTTATAGGTTTCGCCTTTGTAGGTAACCTCAACCGAGCCTATGTGGTAACCGCCGCGGCTAAAGCCGCGCACGTCAAAGCGGTCGCCGGTGTAGGGGGTAACTGCCGCGCCGCGCGAGTCGGGTTTAAATAAGTTTTGGTCAAGCTGTAGCCACAGGTAGTCTAATTGGTCGGGGCTGTTGTTGGTATAGGTGATGGTAACTTCGCCGGTAATGGTGGTGTCTTTACCTTCGTTCAGGGCGGCTTTAATCTGGTAGTCGGCACGGTTTTGCCAATAAGTTGGCGATGGTTTACCGGCATTTGAGCGGGTGCCCTGCCCGGTTACCGGCCAGGTAATGGGGCCAAATGACTCCTGGTGATTATACTTAACAGAGTCGGTTTGTGCCGATGCCGGGTTTGCCAATGCAAACAGGCCAACAGCACATAAAGTGTTGATCAGTTTTAAATAACGCATTTTTGTCAGTCAATAATAAAAACCGCAAATAAAGGGAATTAAATTGTGAAGTTGGTAATGTGGAGGCTTAAGTGAGTGGAATTAAATGGGTTTAACATAATTGGGATACTATGTAATACCCATAAAGTGTGTGTACCAACTGGGAATGAAACACCCTGACACACCATGAGACAGGGTGGTACGGTCTGAAATACCCTGGTACGGGGTGGTACACTTTGTAAGCACTTAGTCAAAATGGAAATTGGCTAGTTTGAAATAATTAATTGATAATGTATATTTGTATAAAGCAGGAGCACATATTTATGAGCAATCCATCCGCAGTAACTAAAGACGTAACTAAAAGCAAAAGCGCAGATGCGTTAGTTAAGCCTTTACATAAAAAAGCTAGTTTAAACTTGGTGAAAATTACTGCCGAAGAAATTAATGCTTCCAGGCCCTCTGTTTATAAATACCTTCTCCCCTAAGTGTTTGATTCTTGGTATAAATTCTCCAAAGTAGGAGTTGATAAAACACACAATAAAAAATATCTGAAAGAAGTTATTACCTACAGTTTTAAATCGGATCGTAATTATTACCTGGTAGAAGTTGAGGCTTATACTAATCATATTTATATAGTGAAGTTTTATCTTAAGAAAGATAAGCAAAACCCACTAAAATATCATTTGTTAACCAACGAGAATAAAGGATCCAGGATTATATCCACTTGTATCAGGATCATGTTTCACATCTATCAAAAAAATCGATTGGCAAGTTTTGGGTTTATAGGCGCTAATACGATCTCAAAAGAATCGGGGTTTGAAGAGCCAAAACAATTAACCAAGAGGTTTAGGATATATAAAATGACGATGCATGCGCTTTTTGGCGCAGAAACCTTTACGCATTATGCCGATAACAAGCATAGCGCTTATTTGATGGTAAACAACAAATCCGCATCTGTTACCAACGTTAGGCAAATAGCAAAACAGATGTTTGAAGACATTTTTCCCGAATTGTCTGAATGATTATAATTAACAATCGCCCCCTAAAACTTTTCCAAATAATCCCGCTTTAACCTACAGGTACAATTATATTCGCACATTGCATTTATAACGCACAAATCTACTATTATGAATAGCCTCGCAAATTCCACCTCTCCATATTTATTGCAGCACGCTAATAATCCTGTAAACTGGTATCCCTGGGGTAAAGAAGCGCTGGATAAAGCCAAAGCCGAGGATAAGCTGATATTGGTAAGCATTGGCTACTCGGCCTGCCACTGGTGCCACGTAATGGAGCACGAGAGCTTTGAGGACGAAGCCGTGGCGGCCGTTATGAATGAATATTTTGTTTGTATTAAAGTGGATAGGGAAGAGCGGCCTGATGTTGACCAGATTTATATGAGCGCCGTGCAGCTGATGAGCGGTCGTGGCGGCTGGCCGCTAAACTGCATTTGCCTGCCCGATCAGCGGCCAATTTATGGCGGCACCTATTTTCGTAAAAACGACTGGACATCGCTGCTGTTTAACCTGGCCGATTTTTATAAACAAAAACCTGAGGAAGCCGAAGAATATGCGGTTCGTCTGACGGACGGGATCCAAAAATATGAATCGATCCAATTTATAGCCGATCAGCCGGATTATACAAAGGACGACCTGAAAGTTATCGGCGATAACTGGAAGCGCTATTTCGACGGGCACGAGGGAGGTACCGGCAATGCGCCAAAATTCCCGATGCCCAATAACTGGCAGTTGCTGACGCGGTATGCGCATTTAACCAACGACGAAGAAATTGCCAAACAGGTAAAATTAACCCTGCATAAAATGGCTTTTGGTGGCATTTATGACCACATAGGTGGTGGCTTTGCACGCTACTCGGTTGATGGCCGCTGGCATGTGCCGCATTTTGAAAAAATGCTGTATGATAACGCCCAACTCATTACCCTGTACTCCGAAGCCCACACCTGGCAGCCCGATGAATTGTATAAAACGGTGGTTGATGAGATTATTCATTTCGCCACCACCGAGCTGGCTTCGCCGGATATGGGTTTTTACTCGGCCCTTGATGCCGATAGCGAAGGGGTAGAGGGTAAGTTTTATATTTTTACTAAAGCCGAAATAGAAACCATTTTAGGCGATGATGCCGATCTGTTCTGTATTTACTACCATATTACCGAAGATGGCAACTGGGAAGAAGAACACTCCAACGTGCTGTTTCGCAAAGAAACCGACGGTCAACTGGCCAAAAAGTTGGGTTTAGGGGTGGATGATTTGCTCATACAAATAAAAGCGTCCCGCAAAAGAGTATTCGAAGCCCGCCGTTACCGTATAAGACCCGGTTTGGATAACAAAATACTGGCATCATGGAATGGTTTAATGCTGAAAGGCCTGTGCGAGGCCTACCGGGCTTTTGAAAAACCGGAGTACCTGGAATTGGCTTTGAAGAACGCAGATTTTATCATGAATAATCTTTTAGGTCAAAATGGCAGGCTATCACGGGTTTACGGCAGCCCGGTAATTGATGGTATCCCGGTAGCGTTTTTGGATGATTATGCCAATATCATAGATGGCCTTATCGCCCTGTATGAAGTTACCTTTAATGAAGATTGGCTGCAGCAGGCAAAAGCGCTTGCCGATACTGCAATGGCTCATTATTACGATGAAGCCAATGGTATTTTCTTTTACACAGCCGATGATGACGAGCAATTAATAGCCCGCAAATCCGAAATTATGGATGGTGTTACGCCCGCCAGTAACTCGGCAATGGCACACAGCCTTAAAAAATTAGGCCTGCTTTTTGATAATGAAAATTATGCAGCGGTTTCGGCACAGCTGTTACGCAACATTATGCCGCAACTGGCAAAGTATGGTACGGCTTATTCAAACTGGACTATGTTATTGCTTGATGAGGTGTATGGTATTTATGAAGTTGCCGTAACCGGCCTCGAAGCCGAAACTGTAAGAAAGGAACTTGAAAATAATTACATACCCAATAAAATTATATTGGGTGGTACAAAAGGAAGTTTACCTTTGTTACAGGATAAGTTTGGTAAATCAACACAAATTTTTGTTTGTATAGATAAAACCTGCGGATTACCTGCTAATAACACGGCCGACGCACTAAAACAAATGCAGGCCTGATTGCTTATTTATAAAAACAGTAACAATGAAGATTGAACCACAGCACGTAGTGTCATTAACTTACGATTTGTATGTTGACCAGGATGGTACCGAAACTTTAACAGAAAGTGCCACACAAGAACAACCCTTAACCTTTTTGTTTGGTGCCGGCCAGATGCTGCCCAAATTTGAAGAAAATTTAAGCAACCTTTCAACAGGCGATGCTTACGAATTTCGTTTAGCCGCAGGCGATGCTTATGGCGAATACGATGAAGAAGCAGTAGCCAACCTGCCTAAGGAAATGTTCCAGGGCACCGAGATTCCTGAAATTGGCAGCATTTTGCCTTTACAGGATAACAACGGCAACCGTTTCCAGGCCCAGGTGGTATCTATAGCTGAAGATTCGGTAATAGTTGATCTTAACCACCCTATGGCCGGCCAGGAACTGCACTTTAAAGGCAGCATCCTGAACGTACGCCCCGCCACGCCAGAAGAATTATCGCATGGCCACGCGCATGGTCCGGATGGCCATCACGCTCACTAATTTTGATCGTAAAATATTTGGAAGCCCG
The DNA here is from genome assembly GCF_056404995.1 of Mucilaginibacter sp. P2_A5. Taxonomy (NCBI): domain Bacteria; kingdom Pseudomonadati; phylum Bacteroidota; class Sphingobacteriia; order Sphingobacteriales; family Sphingobacteriaceae; genus Mucilaginibacter; species Mucilaginibacter sp. P2_A5. Next base: position 193,265 of record NZ_JBFUCY010000004.1, on the reverse strand, counting down.
TTATTTGAATAGCGGGCTTTTTTTATATCTCTCCATACGTCATTGCGAGTAATCATCGGGATGATCCTGAAAAAACGGGGATGAGGTGTTGGCTTTAGAGCATTACAACAACCATGTCATTGCGAGCGATAGCGTGGCAATCGCGGACGGTGCAGGTTCGCCATACATAGTTCGCGATTGCTTCGTGCCTCGCAATGACATAATTTACTAAAATATATCCTTGAAAGTCAGTTATTTATAAACGTGCTGCTATAAGCGCAGTGCGACAGTCACTGACTATTCAGGTTGTTCGTTCGCAACCGCTTCGAATTTCGCAATCATCTGGTTATGTTTAATAAACAAAAACGGCCCTTCTAAAAAAAAAGGCCGTTTTTACATTCCCCCGTCAGGGGGGTAGGGGGCTTAGAAACTATTTCTTACACTATTGCTAAAAGTCTTTGTTGTCCAGTAGCCGCTATCTAAAATACGGCGTACGGTCATCAGCGGATAATCCGGGTCGCGTTTATCGGCAAGCTGGAAGGCTATTTTAAAACCTTTCTTTTGCATTTCGGGCAATACAGGTTTTTTCCAGATGCCGAAAGGGTAGGCAAAGTATTCTATTTTTTTCCCGGTAATTTCTTCCAGTTTTTTGGTTGGCTTGTCTATCTGGGTAACCCAGTCGTCAACCGGCCTGATGGTTACTTTCCCGTTTTTGCCGATGATCTTCAGTTCGGAGTTGTGCGAGTACTTGTCAACCCGGTGGTGGTCCCAGGTATGGCTGGCAATCACGTTGCCTTCGTCTGATAGCTTTTTAACCATGTCTGCGGTCATATAACGCGGGCGGCCTAATGATACTGTCATCACAAAATAAACTGCCTTAAAGCCGTACTTTTTAAGCGTGGGGTTGGCAATGGTAAACTGGTCAAGGTCGGTATCATCAAATGTAAGCATGATGGGTTTTTTAGGTAACGCCGCACCGGTTGTAAGGTAGGCGTATAACTGATCGGGCAGGATGGTATGGTAACCACTATCGGCCAGCATTTTTATATGCTCTTTAAATGCGGCTACCTGCACTATGTAATCTTTGGCATTTTTTGAATCGGTGGGTTTCCAGTCACGTATCTGGTGGTAGCAAACAATGGGTACCTGTTTGCGTGCCATGATGGCCTTGTTATCTGCCGGGGCAGCTACAGCAGGAGCAGGGCTTGTGGCAGATGCGCCTGCTGATTTATCGGTTGGTTTTCCCTGGCATGACATAGTTGTGCCCAGTGCGCAAACCGCCATCCATACAAAAGCTTGTTTTATCATAAATAGAAGATAATTTTTTAATTAATTCAACAACGGCGAAATTAGGATATAAAATACGGGGTGTTCAAATTTTTTTTAAGAATCAAGAGTCAAGAATCAAGACGGAGAAAATCAAATTTCTAAATCGAATAAATCCGAAATCGAAAATCCCAAATCCGAAATCAAAGCCCCGCATCTTCGCTTACGCCACGGCCAAAGCCTTCTACCCAGTCCCTGTCGCCAAGCCCTTTTGCAACGGCGCTTAATAAGCGGCTGTGGACGGCGTTTACAAGTGGCATGGGTGTGTAACTCGTTTGCGACAATTTAAACGCAAGGCGCGCGTCTTTATAGCCTAATTTGGCTTTGAATCCTACGGGTTCATATTGCCGGTTTGCAATCAGCCTGCCGTAGTTTTGATAAATGGGTGCGTTGAATAACGTGGAGCCGAAAAAATTAGCCACCTGCGCGCGGTCAAGTCCGTTCTTCTCGGCAAGGGTGTAAGCTTCGGCCATCATTTCCATTGATGCCATGATCATGAAGTTGCCGGTAATCTTTACCACGTTGGCGCCGCCAGCTTCTTCGCCAAAATCGTGCACGGCCTGCCCCAGGCAATCCAGCACCGGCCTGGCAGCATCTTTTGTTGATTGCGGGCCCGAAACGCAGATGAAAAGTTTTTTGGCTGCAGCCGCTTCAGGCCTTCCAAACACGGGCGCGGCCAGGTAATGGCTGCCTGCCTGCTCATGGGCTTTTGCCAGCTCAACAGCCGTTTCGGGCGATATAGTGCTCATAGATATGTGCACAGCATTTGGCTGTAGCGTTTTTAAAATTCCGTCGGGCCCTGTAACCGATTCTCGCAGCACATCATCTTCTGATAGCATCGTGATCACGACAGGTACACTGGCGGCCGCTTCAGCTGGCGTTTGGCATTTGGTGATGGCGGCCTCGTCAAGCTCGTCGGCTTTGTTGAGGGTGCGGTTGTAAACTTGCAGATGATAGCCTGAGTCGATGAGGCTTTTGGCCATGTGGATGCCCATGTTGCCCAGGCCGATAAATCCGATTTTGTTTTTCATAGTGTTAGTTAATGTAGTCCCTGTCTTCGTCACTTAGTGTATTTTTATCTTCTTTTTGGTGGATGCTGTCGTGGTAGCCTTCAATGTCATATTTTGCTTTTTTGGGGCGGCCAATCATAAAGCCCAAAACAAAACCAATCACCGTCATGGTAATCATAATGGCCAGTTTGGATATCCTGAAATTCATGAACAAAAACGCGAAGGTTACATTGTCGGTATTTTGGGCCAGGGCGGCCGTAAGCAAAATAGTAATGATAACAATGGTGATGGTTTTGATGCTCATGATGTTTTGATTTAATAAAGTTAACAGTTAATACAAGATGCAGTTTTTAATGCTGAAATAAAAGTGGTTTTAGATAGGAGAGAGATTGGAGATATCAGATGTGAGATTTGAGACAGTGGGACGGCCGGTAGTTTGATGTTTCAAATTTGTGATTATTCCCGATCTGATTTTTCTGTCTATACCTGTCTTCTTTTACCCGGAAAAATTTTTGAGTTAGATTCCGTCACGAAAAAATTGCTTGTTTTTAACGGTGGATTTTTCGGTAGGGAAGTGGGCGGACAATCGTCCTGGTCTTGTAATTTTTATCGGCGTTAATCAGCCCGGCTGTACACTTTCAACTTCTCTAATCCGGGAATTTTTTGATGCAAATTACCTGGGCATTTTCTTTGATGAGAAGCAATTTTTTTCAGCTCATTTTTTGGCCCGGTATACAAAAGGGGTAGCTGGCTTCATTTATTTAGAATTCTCATTTTTATATTCAGTACACTTTGTGTTTTTGCTACGTCCCGAATGTTGAAGTGCACTATTTGGTTAAATAACAAAGTTTAAATATCTCATTTACTGAAGTATAAATACAATTTATGTATTTGTTATTTTGTTATGCTAATTATTTTAGTATTTTGAGATTTAACTTAGCTTGCCTTTGTTTAACTTTTACTTTTGATAGTCGATATATACTATTGATTTTTAAATTGTTATATATTTTATATGAATGTTTATTTTTGATTTTTTTAGTTGCTTTTTTTCGAAAAAAAGCTCTTAACGTCACTTCTGGTCACTTTTACTATTTGTAACTATATATACACTAACTAAAAATGAGATTTTGGCGCTAATCGACGCGAGTTGATTTAAACAGCCATGAATGTGCCGGAAAATTATAATTGCTCAGAGGGCTTAAAAATGGCATTTTACGGCAGGGGGATTTATCCCCTATTCAGCCCTGTTTTAGGACCGGGAATACATGACTGAGTGAAAAATTTTATGAGATGAGAGTGCCATCTGAAAAGAAAAATGAGGGGTAAAATTAATCCAGGTGGATAGGGTATCACCAGGAATAATCAAAGTATCAGGCGCGATTTTTTCGCCTGGAAATTTGCGACTGGGCAACCGGGTACAGGAAGATGGTTGACAGGATAAGCACCGAGCCGCCCCAGAAACCGAGGGACATTTTGTTCATGTCGCCGAAGAAAATAAAAGCCATGATGATGCCATACACCGGCTCCAGGTTGGTGATGAGCGCCACACGGAAGGCCGAAAGCTCGCGCATTACAGATACCCCGGCAACGTAGGCCAGGGAGGTACACACAGTGCCAAGCAGTACCAGGTAGCCAATATCTGCCGGCTTTAAAAGTAGTTTTTGGTTGTATCCGTTGGTTGCCAAAAGATATAATGAGATCCAAAAAAACGCTCCGGTTAGCTCATAAAAAGCGATGATAGGGGCTTCGCTTTTTTTAACAAACCGGGAATTGATGATAGCGAAAAGCGCTGCGCAAACCGCGCTCGCCAGTCCGGCTATAATTCCCTTAGTGTATTGAGTTTCGAATTTAAAAATTAATACGATGCCGGTAATGATTAATAAACCAGCCATGATTTCCAGTTTTGAGATCCTGGTTTTGTTAATCAGCGGCTCAAAAATGGCGGTAAATAAAGTGATACTTGAAAGGCAAACCAGCGACACAGGCACGGTAGAAAGCTTGATAGATGCGAAGAAAAGGATCCAATGGCCGCCCACCAAAGCACCTGTAAAGACCATTTTTAGCATGGTTTTTCGCTCAACTTTGAAGTCGGTTTTGCTGAATCTGAAGTACAAAAACAACGAAACAAATGCAATAAGTACCCGGTACCACACCAATTGTACCGCCGAAATGGTGATTAACTGGCCCAAAATACCGGTAAATCCCCAGATAAAAACTGTAAAATGGAGGATAATCAGGTTCTTATTGAGCACTTTTGGGCTATTTTTATCCAATTTTTTGCAATTTATTTCAAGTTTTGTACAAGTTTTATACAGTAACTTTTTACTATTTCGGGGCTTTTAACAACACATAATAGCCTAAAATGCCGAACAAAGTATTAGGAATTAGTACGGTAAAAATTGGCGGAACACCTCCTTTTATCGAAAAAACGATGGAGAATTTCTCGATGATGATGTAGGTAAAACACAACAAAATGCCTATCCCCAGTGGTAGTCCAACCCCGCCGCGAACCTTGCGGGACGACAGCGCGACGCCCAAAATCGTTAAAACATAGGCCGACAAAGGGTATACAAAACGGTGGTATTTTTCGTAATAAAGGTTGTTTAAAACCTCGGGGCGGCGTAGCTTTTCCTTATTGATATTCTTGTTCAGCTCGCTTAATGACATGGCCGCATATACGTTATCGTATACAATAAAGTCGGTTGGGTGCATGTCTAAAACGGTGTCTTTTTGGCCCGGATTATGTACCCATTGCTCCTTTAAGCCTCTCACATACCTAACCGAATAGTCTTTTAAAGCCCAGATTTTTTTCACCGAATCGTAGGTTACCTGCTGCGCAATCAGCTTTTCGCGCAGGGTATCACCGTTAAATTTTTCCATAATAAAGGTGTAACCGGTATGCACAGTTGGGTCGTAATTGGCCAGGTAAACAAAGGTGTGTTTGTCAATTTGCATGTGCACCTCGCTCTTGGTAGGGTCGTTATCGGTGATGCCGTTGGCATTTTCAAAGTCGTTTTTAAGGTGGTTTGTATACGGGATAAGGTACACATTGGCAAAAAACGACACGATAAATATAAGCGTAGCAGCGATAAAATAAGGTCTTAAAAAGCGGTTAAAGCTGGCCTTGCCGCTCAGGATCGGGACGATCTCTGTTTGGTTGGCCATCTTTGCCGTGAAGAAAATTACCGCCAGAAAGTTAATTAACGGCGATAGCAAATTCAGGTAAAAAGGCACAAAACCGGCGTAGTATTTAAACACAATATCGTGCAGTGTGGCATGCCTGCTGGTAAAGTTATCCAGCTTCTCGGAGATGTCAAATACTACCGAAATAGCCGCGAAAATAGCCATCGTAAACACGAAGGTACCCAGGTATTTTTTAATAATAAACCTGTCTATTACCATCAGGTACCGGTGTATAAAAGTCCTCATCGGCAAATTAATTGTTTTTTAAAGCCATGGTTTATATTATGTAAGCAACGCTTTTTATGGTGCATTATTTGATCATTATGCAATTATAATCGTTGGCCAAGGCGGCCAACCATCATATTCTTCCAGGCATAAAACTCGCCGCTAATGATCTTTTTACGGGCTTCCTTAACCAGCCACAGGTAAAAATGGAGGTTGTGCAGGGTAGCAATCTGCGCCCCAAGCATCTCGCCCGAGTGAATCAGATGGCGTAAATATGCCTTGCTGTATTCCTTATCGGCAAACAAATCGCTGTCATCTTCAATGGCGCTAAAGTCATTTTTCCACTTTTCATTCTTGATATTGATGATGCCGTTTTTGGTAAAAAGCATGCCATTGCGGGCATTCCGGGTAGGCATAACACAATCAAACATATCAATTCCCAGGGCAATATTTTCTAATATATTAATAGGTGTACCCACGCCCATCAGGTAACGCGGCTTGTGTTCGGGCAAAATATTGCATACAATTTCGGTCATGGCGTACATTTCTTCGGCAGGTTCGCCTACCGAAAGGCCGCCTATAGCATTCCCTTCGCGCTCAAAAGAGGCGATAACTTCGGCCGATTTTACCCTTAAATCTTTATAAACCGAGCCTTGTACAATCGGGAAAAGTGTTTGGCTGTAGCCGTATTTTGGCTCTGTACTATCAAACCTGTCGCAGCATCTTTTAAGCCAGCGATGCGTCATTTCTATCGACCGGCGGGCATAACCATACTCGCAGGGGTAGGGCGTACACTCGTCAAAAGCCATGATGATATCGGCGCCAATAACACGCTGAATATCCATCACATTTTCGGGTGTAAACAGGTGTTTTGACCCATCAATATGCGAGCGGAAGGTTACGCCTTCCTCCTTTATCTTACGTACTTCGGTAAGCGAATATACCTGGTAACCGCCGCTATCGGTTAAAATGGGGCCATCCCAGCCATTAAATTTATGCAGGCCGCCGGCGCTTTCCAGCGTGTTTAATCCTGGTCGCAGGTATAAATGATAAGTGTTGCCTAATATGATCTGGGCCTCAATGTCTGTTTTAAGCTCGCGCTGGTGTACCGCTTTAACAGTGCCGGCCGTGCCAACGGGCATAAATATGGGGGTTTCAATAGTGCCATGATCGGTGGTAATTTCACCGGCACGGGCCTTTGAAAGTGGGTCTTGTGCTGCTAATTTAAATTTCATTTCGAGGGGGTAAAATTAGCAAAAAAAAGGGAGCAGCCCAGCCCCCTATAAATCTCCTCCACGGAAATTACGTTTAAAGTTTTATGATCAATTATGTTGAGTTAATCTTGGTAAAGAAACCTGTCATATGATCTTGTTTTATAGATTTTTCGCGCAAAGACATTATGGAAAAAATAAGCAAATTGTCTTGTGTCCTGGCGTCTTTTACAGAGGCTCTGCCTATTTATAATTAAAAAGCGATGAGCACTGCCCAACTAAAGCTTTTCTATTTCTTCAGCAGAAAGTTTAGTGAATTTTGAAATTTGGGCAAGTGGCAGGCCGTCCCTTTTCATTTCGCGCGCGATGGCGATGGCTTCTTCAAGTTTACCGTTTTCAATGCCCTTTTCCATACCTTCCTGCCGGGCATAATCGATCACATTCTTATTATCCCACTTGTATTTTAAGCTGCTATCGTACATCGCTTTTTCCTCCTTTGTCAGGTTTGTATATGCTGCAATGCTGAATAATTTTCAAATATGGGCTTCTGAAGATAAACCGGAATCTTTTTCGTAAACCTATAAAGATCGGAGGGGCGAATTTGGCAAAACCAACTAAAGCTTTTCTATTTCTTCAACAGATAGTTTAGTAAACTTTGAAATTTGGGCAAGGGGCAGGCCATCTTTTTTCATTTCATGCGCAATGGCGATTGATTCTTCAAGTTTACCTTTTTCAATACCTTTCTCCATGCCTTTTTCCATACCTTTCGCCTCACCTCTGGCCTCTGCTGTGGATACGGCATAATCCAGCACATTCTTATTATCCCACTTGTATTTTAAGCTGTTATCGTACATCGTTTTTTCCTCCTTTGTCAGGTTTGTATATTCTGCAATACTGAACAATTTCTCAAATATGGGTTTCCGAAGATAAACCGGAATTTTTTCCATCCGGCTCATGTTTTTTAATACATGGAGCCATTTATCCAAATCCGTGCCTAAATAGGTTTCCGTTTTCACAAATTTACTCAATTCTATATAGGTATAACCCAGCTTATCGTAAAATATTTCACCGGTATCCCTGTTGCACAGGCAAATATCATGCAGGTAGCTATTCGCCGGGCTATCTTCCAGTGTAAAATCTTCTAACAAGGCTATTAAATATACTTCGGTAATATTGTAGCCCCAGGCGTTCCGTTTGCCTTTTGGAGCCTGGTCGCTGATGAGGCGGGAAGTATAAAATAAAGCCCTTTCTTTAAAATACCCCTGTTTTGCCCGTTGTACCTCAATTATAAAACGTTCGCCTTTATCTCCCGTGCAAAGTAAGTCGAATATAGCTGAGCCTTCGTCCTTTAAGTCGCCCGGGTATTCGGTCTTGTTATAAACTAAGTCTACAATATGTTTACGGCCCCGGAATACTTCATTTAAAAAAGCCATCAGCAAATCTTTGTTAGGTTCGCTGCCGAATATTTTTTTAAAGGCAAAGTCAACTAAGGGGTCGATGTATTTCCCGGTAACAGGTGGGTTATTGTTTGGCATAGTCAAATATAAAAGTTTATTCCTTATTCGGCCCAAAATGAAGATGGCCGGCGCCTGGCAAAAGTGGAGGGTGTATACGCTGGATGACAGCATCGGGTGAGGCTGCTTATCCATATATACCATTCACCCCAATGTTTGGATAACTACTACCAGTTCTCTCAACTCCTAAATTTAATCCAGTAAAAAAAGAATTATTTACATCTTGACAACCATGTAAATAAAAAGTCATCTTAGTATCTATAATCATCTAAATAAAAAATTACGGTGACATTAGTATGAATAGCGAAATTTTAAAGAAATACGATGTTAACTTTTACACAGCTGGAGACGGAACCAAACTGACAAACGGAAGCAACAATGCAATTAGTTCCTACATATACATATGGCGGCAAATTGATGACATAGGTGATTTTTTGTTAGATATTGATCGTTGCCTTGACGGCCAATTTGAATCGGTTGAAGATCCTGATTACAGCGATGGTTTAACCAGGATGTATGGAACTTTAACCTATAATAGTTTGATTATCACGGCAAAAGATGGGGTAAATCCAATTGAGATTCCGTTAGTAGATTTTAAAGTATTGCTCTTGTCCTGGAGAGAGTTTTTACTATCCTAATATATTGGGATTTAAGAGCTCTTTATAGACCACAAATTATTTAACACTAAAAACAAGTAATCGGTTTCTATTAAAGTTTCGTATTGAGCACCTCCAGGCGACATAAATGACTAGCTACTTATCAACACATTTTTGTCTTACATGAAATGTGTGGAAAACTACTGCCAGCTCTCTCAATCTAAACCCTCAAATTTAAGCCGATTAGGCCCTTTAAATTCGTGTAATTTTAACAACTTTGCCTGATTATTTTTGTTCATTGGAAACTTATATACAAATCGTACTTTTTCTACTTTTTCAGCTCTGTTTTATTTTTCAGCTGTACTACCTGGTAAGCAATCACATCAGCCTTGCCGGTTACAAGCCCCATGATGAGTTACCAACTGTTTTAATACCTGTTTCTGTAATTATTGCTGCCCGTAACGAGGCGCAAAACCTGCAGGAAAACCTACCATCTATACTGGAACAAAACTATCCCGATTTTGAAGTTGTGGTGATAAACGATTGCTCGTACGATACATCAGATGAGGTTTTGGAGGATATGCAGCGCCGGTACCCCAACCTAAAAGTGGTTACCATAACCGAGCACGACCGCTTTAAAACCGGGAAAAAATTCGCGCTTACATTGGGGATAAAAGCTTCAAAAAACGAATACCTTTTATTTACCGATGCCGATTGTAAACCTGTATCGGCAAATTGGATAACCCGTATGATAGCTAATTTTGGCGGCGGGGCACAAATAGTTTTGGGCTACTCGCCTTATTACAAAACCCGGGGCTTTTTAAACTGGTTTACCCGGTTCGAATCGGTAAAGGCCGCCACCAATTACTTTTCATATGCCTTAAACGGCGATGCTTATATGGGGGTTGGACGCAACCTGGCCTACACCAAAACGTTGTTTTTTAGCGCCAAAGGCTTTGCATCACATATGCATGTGATATCGGGCGATGACGATTTGTTTGTAAACCAGCATTCCACTCCTGATAATACGGCCATTGAAATACATCCCGAATCTTTTGTTTATACTGCCGCAAAATCAACCCTGCCATCATGGTTCAGGCAAAAGAAAAGGCATGCAGGTGTAGGGAAACTTTATAAGGCAAAGCACCGTAAAATGCTTATTTTTGATGCTGTTAGCGGTTTTTTGTTTTACATGCTGCTTATACTATGCCTGGTTTGTAAATTCGAACCGTTATTGGCATTAGGTTTGTTGCTCTTTAGACTGATTATCCAATTATTAATCTATAATAAGGTTTTCAAGAAGCTGGATGGCAAAGATCTGATTTGGTATTTACCATTTTTTGATATCATATATTATATGTATTTAATTGGATTTGGATTAGTTGGGCTACTTTTAAAAACCACCCAATGGAAATAAACGCAAATTTTACCGAGAACGCCAAGAACGATTTTCACCTGGTAGTGAGGGCCCGCACGGGCGACCAGAAAGCCTATGCCGACCTGATGCACCGTTATAAAGACTCCATTTATTTTATGGTGCTTAAAATGGTGAACAATAAAGAGGACGCTATGGACCTTACCGTGGAAACCTTTGCCAAGGCATTTGAAAAACTGGAAAAATACCAGCCCGACTATGCCTTCAGCACCTGGCTTTTTAGGGTGGCAACCAATAATTGTATTGATTTTATCCGCAAAAAGAAACTCAATACCCAATCTATCCACGGGATGACGGATGAAGATGGCGACGAAAAGCCATTGCAAATAAAGGCTGATGTACTGAACCCGGAAGAAACATCCATCAAAAAACAGCAAACACAGGAGCTTAAATTGTTGATAGAGAGCTTACCGCCGCGCTACCGTAACCTCATTACTTTGCGTTATTTTGATGAGCTATCGTACGAGGAAATTGCACAACAGCTGGATTTGCCATTAGGTACGGTAAAGGCACAATTGTTTAGGGCCAGGTACCTGCTTGGTAACATCATCAACCGCTTTAACAGGGATGACATCTGATATCGTTTTTAAATATTTCCCCGAATTAACTGTACACCAGCGTAGCCAAATAGAACAGCTGCCCCAATTATATAACACGTGGAACAGCCAGATTAACGTAATATCCCGCAAGGATATTGATTTGCTGTATGAGCGCCATGTATTACACTCCATGGGTATTGCCAAAATAATGCCTTTTTTACCGGGCGAAAGTGTGCTTGACGTAGGCACAGGCGGCGGTTTTCCTGGTATTCCGTTGGCTATATTATTTCCCCAAACCTCTTTCCATTTGGTTGATTCTATCGGCAAAAAAATAAAGGTTGTTCAGGAAGTTGCTAAAGCGCTGGGCCTTACCAATGTGAAGGCTACCCATGCCCGCGCCGAAGAAATTGACGAGAATTTTGACTTCGTAGTATCGCGCGCGGTAACCCAATTAAAAGATTTTTATCCTTGGGTACGTACCAAATTCAAAAAGCAGTCGGGCAATAAACTGGCCAATGGTATCCTGTATTTAAAGGGAGGCGACCTTGACCAGGAGATTAAAGAATCGGGCCTTAAAGTGCAGCAATATCACCTTAAAGATTATTTTACCGAAGAGTTTTTTGAAACTAAACAGGTGATTTATGTGAAGGGGAAGTTGTAAATTCAAAATTCAAAAGTCAAAATTCAAAAGTTCTTTGGCTGTTCGAAGTCTCTTCGAACTACTATGCCTGTAGTTTGCAACTACAGTAACCTCTTTATGTGTTTATCCTAAAACAAAAACACCATATTTAGGATTCATCAAAACCCGGTTAGGGCGGGTTTGGTTTGTCGTGCCGAAGATCATGTATCAAGCACATCTAAATTACGCGGGAATTATGGTATCATTGATATTGATTGTTTTGGGCTTCCTGTAGTTTGCAGCTACAGTATATAATTGGGAGATTTATTTGTGTTGAAATAGGAAGGTGAAGATATGAGTCAGTACCTTTGAACAACTCAGGATTTTACAAATATGAAATTAAGAAAATTTTTAAAGTCGATTCAAGAATTGAAACCGACTAAAGAGGAGTTAATCACAAATGGTTTTCCCGTTTCTTTTCAAGATGATTGGGAAATTGATATCTTGAAAGAAGAGTTCGAAGCGTTTCGGGGCATATATGACCAGATGGTTTATTGTTTAGATACGATAACCTTATTTCCTGGTCTGGAACAATTAAGGAAAACAGATGAAAATGCTCCGAGACCTTTTAAAATTTGGGGGTTTAATTCTTTCTATAGTTTTTATTATGCTTATGATTATATCACGGATGAGGCTGTTTTATTAGATGATCTTAGGTCACCAGAACCATCAATATATTGTGCTGCCAGCGGGACTAAACTCTTAGATTGTCTTTTTGTAGTTGCGCAGTATTATAAAATGCAGCTATTTGAATCTGCAAAAGCAGAGGAACAGAAGGAAGAGTGGGTTAAGAAAGCGACAGAAGCTGCAGGAGGAGAGAAATATTTATTTCACTGCCAAATTCTGATTGGTTAATGTTTGCATTAATCGATTGTAAATAACCTTTCAAAGGTGCAATAATTGTTTACTTGGCTGTCCGACTTGAGCAGCAACTTTTGCGTTAGCGATTGCAGCGGATACCGGCCGACGTGGCTAAGGCCTGTGTAGTATGAGCGTAAAGCGCGGCCCACACTTCTACCGGTGGGGGCAACGCCATATTTAAGTCAAAAGTTGGAAGTCAAAATTCAAAAAAGTGCATAGCAAGGTTATTCGGGATGTTTTCCCGGTTGATGGGAGGAACAGTTCACTTGATTCTACTCAAATCAAATGATCGTGGTGTTGGTTATCGGTTCGCGATGCAGCGAAGAATACCAGGCCAATTACAAACAGGGCGCCGCCGGCAAACACAGGTAGCTTAAATGTCCAGCTGCCATTGGGGCCGGTAACAATTTCTTTGCTGCCGCTGCTATCAACAGCATTGGATGTTTTTTTGTAAAAAAAGTTGCTGACAACAAACAGTGCAATACCCAAAATGGCTACAATAATTCCAAACTTTTTCATGATGATTAAATTTAAATGATATACCCAATCGGTATGTAGGCGCTGTATATCAACTGAGTAGTATATCAAATTTAATAAGTTTAAATGGTAAGTGTATACTTTATTTAATTATTATTTAAGCAGGTGTGAAAGGGCGGGATACGGGGGTATTGATGGTATTGTGATGTCGATTGATTGTTTTGGCATCCTGTAGTCAGAGACTACAGGCATAGTTGTTCGAAGGAGACTTCGAACATCGGTGGGTATTGAACTTGCTACCTGCTAATAATCGTATCTGGATGTTTGGTATTGTCCTTTATATGCAAAGTGCATGTATTCAACCTTAGCCTTTGATCGCAATTCATTTTCTAATTGTTCATCCTTGAGATTATAATGCCGTTTATTAAGGAATCCGACAGTTTTTATAGAAGGATGTTCAATTATTGGTGTTAAATCACCATCAATAATATTGGTGTCAACAAATCTAAAATCTATTAGATTAGGAAAAAATTTCAGAAATGAAAGATTGTCAATTGATCCGCAACTATTCAGGCAAAGAACTCTCAGATTGCTTAAACTTAATAAATCATCACCGAACTGAAACTTTTTCGATTGATTGATATGAAGGTATTGGAGGTTTCTTTTGAATTGAGATAATCCTAAATCGTCTTCGAGTTTAGTGCAATAGTGCAGTTCCAGCCGTTTTAGATTATCAAATTTTGCGATTCCCTGAAAGTCTTTCAGATTCGCCCAATTGAGTTCCAAATACAATAGATTATCAGAAGCGGGCAGATTTTCAAATAAATTTGCCTTATGTTTCAAATGCCAAAGAATAGCATATTCGGCGTGAACAAAATTGTCATCTATTATTGGCTTTCTCTTTAGATCCTGGTTAAGATAATTGCCCGTTTTTATTTGTTCGAACCAAATCGTATTATATCGCCAATCCATTTTCCTATTACGTTTTTAAATGCGTTTTAACGTGCAATTTGTTGCTTTGTAACCTAAATTCGATTCTAATATAGGGTAATTTGATAGGGTTTATAGTAACAAAAAAGAAAAGCGGCTTTACACAGAAAAATGCCGAAGCGGATTTTACCGTTCAGCAATTTTTGCCCCATTGGGTTTGAGGGTAATTAGTTTGTTCTCTGATGGCTAATTTGCCTCCGGTGTAGCCTCAGCGGGGGATACAACTGGAGCTGGTTTCGGGTAGAGGGTTGCCGATATCGGTTTTAACTTCAATTTAATAGGTTTTAACCCTGTAACTTTTGGATAGAGGGTTGCCGATACTGGTTTCAACTTCAACGTTTTAGCAGGTTTTGGTGATAGTGGCTGTGTGCCGGGTTGAGGCGCTACAGGCATTCCAACCGTATCTTTTGAGTAAACAGGAGGTACTGGCGGCGGCATTCTGTTTATATCTTCTGATCTAACTGGCGGTACCGGTGGTGGTGGCGGCATTTTGTTTATATCTCTTGACACAACCGGAGGCGCAGGCGGAGGAGGCGGTGGCGTCCTGTTCACATCAGCTCCTTCAGCCGGTGGGGTTGGTAGTGGCGGGGGCGGAATGCGCAGGTTTTTGGCGCCATGTTTTGGTGGTGCAGGAGGCGGTGGGGGCGGCATTCTGTCCATGTCTGGCTGGGCACCGGGTGGCATGGGCGGCGGTGGCGGAAGTTTAGGGTAGATCATCATTTTAGGAAACGAATAACCGTATTTTTCCTTCAGCATAGCCAGTTCTGTTGGTTTTGCCTTGCTTTTGTAAAACTCTTTTTGATCGCCGTTTTTATCGGTAATAATTACCCTGAAATCGGTCTTGTTGTTAATAAGGTAGCCGGTTTCATCATATGCATAGCCTTTTGATGTAGTGGCCCTTGTTCTTATCTTGCGGTTAGATGTATCGGCTGTCGCTGTTTTGGGCGATGTAAGGACTGGCTTTGCAGCTTTTGGGGCCAGGTCAATAAAGGCATAATTTTTACTGAACGCCAATGTTGATGCGCAAAGCATCCCCGCACATATGGGTACGGCCACCAGGTATTTTAGCCTTGCTAAATTGCCCGAACGTTGTTGATTTAACATAATGATCCTCTTTTTTAACAAATTATAATTGAAAAATGAATGCGTGATTGACGAGCCATTGAGCCCGTAAGCATTGTTGACCAGGAACGACGAGTAGGCCAGCGCATCTGTTTCATGCGCAGCGGTTTGCTCATCGGCTATATACTCATGTACGGTTTTAAGGCTTATTTGCAACAGGTAAATGATAGGATTAAACCAATTGATAATTTTGATAACCTCGATAAAAACAATATCAAACGAGTGTTTTTGGCGGATGTGTACCAGCTCGTGCCGGATAATAATATCGCTGGCGCTGGTTTTGGTGCCGATAAAGAGGTAGTTAAAAAATGAAAACGCTGTATCTGCATCTTCAACATCTATCAGCTTGTACTTATTATCAATAAGCCTTTTACCCGATGTGGTTAGGTTTACCAGTTTGAACAACTTGATAACCAGTAATAAAGCCAACACCGATATCCCAACAATATAAACAGCCCATAAGGCATTGTCCCAGGTGATGTAATCAGCTGCATCTGGCGGCACAGTGGCCGAATTAGCAGGGGAGCTTACCAAGGTAATTTCCTGAACCTTTTCCGTTGGTTTTAAAGCACCTATCTGGATGACAGGCAGTACGAACGATAGCACACAACTCAGCAATAAGTATACCCGGTTAAGGTTATAATGCGTTTCGCGATTTAAAAACAGGCAGTAACCAGCGTAAAATACAGCCAGGTAAATATTTGCTTCTAACAGATAATGCAGCCAGTTCATAGGGTTGTGGTTTTAATATTTATAGTACCAGGTTTTGCTTGCCAGCTTTAAGCGTTTTCGAATAGCCAAGTTGAGTAGTGTTCACTATGCAAGGGTATGGTTCTATTTTCTGTTTTCCTTCAACCGCATAAAACGTTTTTGGCCCTTGTATAACAAACTGAATGTATAAGGCATAAGTTCCCGCCTTGGCCGGAAGGCTTTTTTTACAGCTATTTAAGCACTTAAATACCTGTTGGTAAAACTCCGGGCTGGTGCTTTCGGTAATTTTAACAGCGCTAATATGATGGCTGTCGTCTATATTAATTAAGCAGGTGATATTACCAGGCAGATTTCGGGTTAGGGCATTTTCAGGATACAGCAGGTTTTTATCTAAATAATCATTCACCATTTTTCCGATATTCGACACATTGCTTGCTGCTACATCTTTAATATCGGGAAGTATTTTTATCCAGGCATAATTTTTACTGAACGCCAATGTTGATGCGCAAAGTAATCCCGCACAAACCGGTAGTGCTACCAGGTATTTTAGCCTTGTTAATTTTCCTGAACGTTTTTTGTTTAACATCATTATCCTCTTTTTTAATAAATTATAGTTGAAAAATGAATGAGTAACGGTCGGCCCGCTAAGGCCGTAAGCATTATTAACCAGGAAGGTGGAGTAGGTGATAGCATCACCTTCCTGGGTGGCAGTTTGCTCGTCGGCAATGTATTCATGAACAGTTCTGATACTCATTTGAATTAAATAAATGAGCGGGTTAAACCAGTTGATGATTTTCAATACTTCCAGGAAAATGATATCCAGCGAGTGTTTTTGCCTGGCGTGCACCAGTTCATGCCTGATGATAGTTTTGTTGCCCGTAACCTTTGTACCGATAAACAGGTAATTGAGGAAGGAAAAGGCCATGTTTGCATCTTTAATATCTATCACCTTATATTTATTATCAAGCAATGTTTTACTTGATGTGGTCAGGCTTACCACCCTGAATAGTTTGATAGCCAGTAATATCATCATTACCGCTGTGCCGGTAATATAAACACACCATAAAACATCGGGCCAGGTAAGATGATGAACTATACCGGGCAGCACGCCGGCCGGCTCAGTGCTTAGTAGAGCCTGGGCCGTGGCAGCATGGTTTACTGCGGTAATTTCCGTCACCTTTTCTGCTGGTTTTAACGCACCTACCTGGATAACGGGCAGTACAAATGATAGGATACAGCTTAACAGCAAGTATATCCGGTTAAGGTTATAATGCGTTTCGCGATTTAAAAACAGGCAGTAACCTGCATAAAATACAGCCAGGTAAATGTTTGCCTCCAATAGGTAATGCAGCCAGTTCATTGGGTTGTGTTTATAGGTTTATTATCGGGAAAATACCTTTGATCAATCATTTACGTAACCTACCACAGCAATTTCATCTAAAGGAATGGATGGCTTTGGTGTAATATAAACATCCACTTTTGGTGTCGGATTATCTGCGGCCGTGGTCTTTGGCAAGTAAGCAACCTGGTTGTTTTTGCTATCAACCAAACTAAAAGACAATGGCATCGAATAATAACCGGGCTTTAGATCAAGCGAACCATTAAACGCTTTAACAGATCTTAAAACTTCTCCGTCCATTGCCGGGGTAAGCGGTCTGGTAATTTTAGGGTCGGTGATTTTACCGTCAACAATGTTAAATGCAATGATCACTCGTCCACCTATATGTTTATCGTGTTCAACTGCCGGATATCGCACGGTTTTGGCCACATATTTGTAAAAAGCGTCGGTTGTTGTGCGGATCGGTGTATCGGCCTGCATGCCAACCGGTGGAGCGGGCGGCGGTGGCGGGGGGAGTTTGGTGGCATCATTAATTACAACCTGAGCAGCAGGAATGTTTGTCGCTTTTTTATTGGTTTTATAGGGGGCCATAAAGGGGTATTTGTTGGTTCCAAAAACCATCAGGCTAAAGTCGTAATCCGACGCTTTTAGTTCGGCGGCATCAGCTGTTTTTATGAATTTGTAATAATCGGTACAAAAATAAACTATCATTTTATGCCTGCCCAGTGTTTCATTAACGGCGCCGGGATACGATTTTATGGCTCGTAAAACTTCCTGGTTAAACGCTGCACCGGCATTTTTGGTAATGCTGATATCGGTAATTTTGCCTTCGGCTTTAACATCGAAGCTAATGGCTACCAAGCCGGCCTGGTTGTTTGTTAATTCATTTTTTGGATAGATTATAGTTTTATTTAAATAATTAAATAAGTCAACGTAGCTGTCTTTAACAGAAATGGGTGGCGGCGGAGGTTGCAAATGGATGTTATTTTGTCCCAATTTTACTTTAGGTACGCTATCGGCCAAGGTTGGCAATGCCGGCTGATTGTGCTCCGGCGCAAGGTCAATCAGAGCGTAATTTTTGCTGAACGCCAATGTTGATGCACAAAGCATCCCGGCGCAAATAGGTACAGCCACCAGGTATTTTAGCCTTGCTAGGTTTCCCGAACGTTTTTGGTTTAACATAATGATTCTCTTTTTAAGTAGATTATAATTGAAAAATGAATGTGTAATGGATGAGCCGTTTATGCCGTAAGCATTATCAACCAGGAACGACGAGTAGGTGATGGCATCGGTTTCATGCGCGGCGGTTTGCTCGTCGGCAATATATTCGTGAACGGTTTTAAGGCTTATCTGCACAAGGTAAATAATGGGGTTGAACCAGTTGATGATCCTCAAAATCTCCATGAAAATAATATCGGCCGAGTGTTTTTGTTTGATATGCACCAGTTCATGCCGGATGATGGTATCACTGCCGTTTATTTTTGTGCCGATAAACAGGTAATTGAAAAATGAAAAAGCAGTGTTTGAACTTTCGATACCTACTAACTTGTATTTATCATTCAGTATGGTGTTACCCCTGGTGGTCATTTTAATGAGCTTACCAATTTTGATAAGTAGCAGCAAGGTCATTACCACAATACCTGTTATATATAGGTACAAAATGGCATCCTGCACGGTAAAATGACTTACCGGCGGCTGGTAGTTTACCAGCGCAGGTGCGGTGTTACTTTGGTTGTTAGCGGCAATGGTAATATAAGTTTGTTGTGCACTTTCGGTCGGGGGCCTCAGGGCACTTACTTGTATTAACGGTAAAATAAATGCCATTGTGCAGCTTAATAGCAAGTACACCCTGTTAAGGGTATAATGTGTTTCTTTATTTAAAAACAGGCAATAAAAGGCGTAAAAAACGGCTAGGTATATGTTTGCTTCCAGTAGGTAGTGTAGCCAGTTCATGATTGCTTTTTGCTTTTAAGGTTATCAATCAGTGAGGTTAATTCGTCCAGTTCTTTTACGCTGATCTTCTTCTCGTCAACAATAAACGATACCAGGCTTTGATACGAGTTGCTGAAATAGTTTTTCATCATCTTATCAAACGTGAATTTTTTGTACTGATCATCGCTGATAAGCGGGAAGTAAACGTGCGAGTTGCCATATGCTTTATGATCGATAAACCCTTTACCCTCCAACACCCGCACCACGGTTGATACAGTATTGTAAGCTGGCTTAGGATCGGGCATTTGCTCAATGATATCTTTTACAATAGCTTCCTTTAATTGCCACAGGATTTGCATAATCTGCTCCTCGGCTTTGGTTAGTTCTTTAACATTCATAGCAAACTATTTTTATAGTTAGATAAAGGTAAAACTATTTTTATAGTTTGCAAACTATTTTTGTAGTTTTTTAAAAATAGATTTCAGATGTGCAGATTTCAAATGTGCAGATGAGGGGAGTAGATGTGCAGACGAAAGAATTTTCTGAATCTGAATTTACCGAATTAAAGAATTTTCAGAATTTTAAAATCCGACTAATTCAATTAATTCGGTGAATTCAGGTTCAGAAATCTGCACATCGAAATTAATTTTGCTAATATTTTTAGGATTTGTATATTCGTGGTATCGATAGCGGGTTTTAATTTGCATATCTGCACATCTGAAATTTGCACATCGATACTTAATCTGCACATATAAATGACCACTTTGCACGGCGCCGCTTTATCATTTGTTAAAAACTTAGGCCCGGTTGCGGCTAAATCATTGATGGCGTATTTGGGCGGTGCCGAGCAGGTTTTTAGAACATCGCCCTTAAAAATGGCTTCTATACCTGGTATTGGCGAGAAACGGGCAGTACAATGGGATTTTAATGCAGCCTTGCGCCTGGCCGAAAAAGAACTGGAATTTGCCGCTAAACATGGCATCGAACTGATATTTTACACCGATGCCCGTTACCCCAAACGATTAAAAAACTGCGCCGATTCGCCTATACTATTATATAGTAGGGGCAAAATGGAGCTTAACATGCCCAAGGTGATCAGTATAGTAGGTACCCGCAACGCTACCGATTACGGCAAGCAATTATGCAGACAACTGATAGAAGAATTACAGCAATACAACGTTTTGATTGCAAGCGGCCTTGCCCTGGGCATTGATGTTGCCGCCCATAAAGAGTGCCTGCGGCTAAATGTACCCACAGTAGGGGTACTGGGCCACGGCCTCGACAGGATGTACCCCAGCCAAAACCGGGCAACTGCCGAAAAAATGCTCGAAAATGGTGGTCTGCTTACCGAGTATCCATCAGGTACCATCCCCGACAGGGAAAACTTCCCCCAGCGAAACCGGATTGTGGCCGGTATGGCCGATGCTACGGTAGTGATTGAAGCTGGGCTTAAAGGTGGCGCGCTGATAACCGCCGAAATTGCCAATTCCTATAACCGGGATGTTTTTGCATTTCCGGGCAGGCTGGATGATGTATATTCTGAAGGATGTAATTTCCTGATCCGCAACAATAAAGCGGCCCTGCTTACTTGCGTGGCCGACCTGGCCTTTAGCCTCGGCTGGGAAAAAGACGAAAACCTGAAACCCACCGAACAGTTTGCGCTACCGCTTGATTTAACTAAAGATGAAAGCCTGATATTTGATATTTTACAACAACATAAAGCCCCGCTGGCTATTGATGAACTTACCATAAAAGCAAACATGCCCATGAGCTCGCTGGCCATGAACCTGCTCAACATGGAAATGCAGGGCTACATCCGCAGTTTGCCGGGGAAAACTTATAGAGTGAATTAGGGTTACGTTGTACGTGGGACGTTTTACGTTATCCGTTTTTTATATTGTGCAAATTAACGTACAACTTATAACGTACAACCTACAACCTCTTCACCCCTTCGGCGAATCAAAAAAGGTTAAATGTCCGTCTTCGCTGCTGATGGATTCCCAGGTGTCGTTATCAAAAGTGATGAGGGCTACGGCGCAGGTTGGCAAATCGCGGTACTGGCCGGTAAGGTAATATAATACCTGGCTAATGCCTGGGTTATGGCCTACAACGCCAATAAAATCGTACTCGTTTGGCAGGCCGTTAATCACTTTTACCCAGGTATATTCGTTGGCTTCGTAAATCCTTTTATCTGTGCCCGCATTGGGCAGTTGCAGTTGCGCGGTAAAAATATCGGCTGTGGTTTGCGTGCGCAGGGCCGGGCTGGTTACTATTATTTGCGGTATAATGGATTGCCCTTTCAGTATCGATGCCATCAGCATGGCATCCTCCTTACCCGCCTGCTTTAATGGTCGTTCAAAATCAACGTAGCCACTTTCATGTGTGGCTTTGGCATGGCGGATGAGCAGCAATTTTTTCATGACAAAACGGATTTACCGGGTATTTTATGTTTAGTTTATTAAAGTAATAACGCAACCTTTTGTTTGATATTTTTGGCCAGAAGGCTTAAAAAACAAAGCCCACGGAAGCGCCAAAAACGCGTGATTTAAGTTTATAACCTAAATTGTTAGGTGCTATGTTTGATAAGCCAAGGTCGTAATTTAAATTAAGGAGCAGGCCGCTTTTAAGTTTAACACCTGCAATAGCGCCTGCGCCGTACTCGTCCGACCGGATATCGCCGTTATCGCCAAATGTGATTTTATCGCTTGATGATATTGTGGTATGTGTGCCATTGTTATCATTGTCGGCCGATTGTTTCTTTTTGCCATAAATCCCCATGCTTACAAAGGGGCCCGCGCCCAGGTAAAAATCACCTGCCACAAACGGTACGTGGTACACAAGGTTTACCGGAACCTGTATATAATACAAATTGTATTTGGTATCCACTTCGCTTTTTGATCCGTTGGGGAAGGTACCGGTAAAGCCATTGAATGTGCCGCCTTTGCCGGTAAAATTGACGGCTGGTTGCAATGAGAAATGGCCGAGTTTAACATCAACAAAAACGCCGAAATTAAAAGATGTTACAGAGCCATTGTTAGCTATAGTATTTGTGCCGGCAATTACATTAGTCTGCGTGCCCGATGCCTGCATGGTTACAAAATTTACACCGCCTTTGATACCGATAGCAGGCAGTTGCGCGAAAGCGGCTAACGACGGGCAAGATAAAAGCAAGGCAAGAAAGGTTCTCTTCATGTAGCAGCAAATGGTTTACAGGTTAAAACAAATGTATAAATAATACCAAATAAAAAAAGGGGCGTTAATGATGGCTTTTCTTTTGTATTCTCATTCAACTATTAAAATACGAAGCCTGCGGAAACTCCCAGAGCGCGATTTTTTATGTTGTCTCCTTTGTTGTTGGAGATATTTGTTAGTCCCAAATCATAGTTTAATCCTATTAACAAGCCATTTTTTAACTTAAGGCCAGCTATTATATCCGCACCAAAGTCGGTCGGTTTGATATCTGCTTCGTTGTTGCCAAACTTAATATCATGAGTTTCGGTAGTAGCGGAGGTTATATATTTTGTTTTGCCTGATAAACCCACTGCTACATAAGGGCCAGCTCCTGCATACAAATTCCCTATTGTAATAGGTAAGCGATAAATTATATTCATGGGTACCTGTAAATAATATAAATTGTTTTTTTCGGTAACATCTATACCGTCGGCCTCTTGTCCTTTATAAAACACCTGCCTGCCTTTTCCGGTAAAACTTACCGCAGGCTGGTATGAAAAATTGCCAAATTTAAAGTCCATAAATGCAGCAACCGAAAAAGTAGTTAGCGTTTTTCCTGAAACAAGCGGATCATCTTTATATTGCGATGGTATGTTTGTTTTCACAAAGTTAGCGCCACCCTTGACGCCAAATTCAAGATTTTGCGCAATGGCGCTCAGCGATAAAACAGATAATAATAGTGAGAGGAGTATCTTTTTCATGGATAAGGTTTTAAATAATAGATAATATTTAAACCTTACGTAATATCAACCAGTGATATTACAGCCACTGATAATAAAGTTTACCTGTTTACAAAACTGATAATATCACCTTCAGGCATATCATTCATGCATTTAAAATGCCCGAGCGGACATTTCTCCAACCCAAATTTTGAGCATGGGCGGCAATCCAGGTCGATGCCCGCAACCAGCACCTCTTTAACCATATAGGGTTGTACGCCCAGTAGCTCGGGTACGGTGCCGCCCCAAACAGATACAATTGGTTTGCTGAAAGCTTCGGCAATGTGGGTGAGGCCGGTATCAAAACCTATAATACTTTGGGCTTGGGATACCAGGTAAACCGATTCATCCAGCGAGGTTACCCCACAGGCATTATAAATATTTGCGCCGATGGCGGAGGCAACAATATCGCCATTGGCTTTAACATCGTTACCGCCCAATAGTACAACCGGCAATTTAAGCTGGCTGCATATACTGATGATTTTTTCATTCGGCATCCGTTTGGTGAAATGCGTTGCCCCAATAACGAAGGCGATATAGCCGTTTTGATGCGATGCGGGCAATAATTTACTTAGCTCATGCTCCGCCTTAACATAGTAATCAATTGGCTGACCATCGTTAATAACGCCTATAGGCTTTGTTGCTTCCAGGTACCTGTCAACCAGGTGGGTTGGGGCTATCAGCTTTAGTTTAAACTTTAAGCTGAGCCATTTCCTTATAGGTTGCTTTTTGTAGGTTGTGGCTTTTATACCCGTACGCAATTTAATAATGGTGGTGCGCAGGTTGTTGTGCAAATCTACGATGTGATCGTATTTTTCGGCCTTAATCTCGTTAATGGTATCTGATAGCGATGGTTTTAGCAGCAGTAGTTTATCAACATAAGGATTATTGTCATAAATATACTTAAACGCCGGCTTGGTTAAAAAATGAACTTCGGCATTGGGTACCTGCTTTTTGATGCAACGTACAACGGGTGTGGTATATATAATATCACCCATCGAGCTAAAGCGGATCACCAGTATCTTCATATCGCTGCGGTATCAGGAAATTTGGTTCCTGATTTTATTTATTATCGAGGTTGAGGAATAGCCCTCTACAAAATTAATGGTTTTAACCTCGCCGCCATTGGCAATCACCTCTTTAGCACCAATAATGTTTTCTACTGAGTAATCTGCACCTTTTACCAGGTAATCGGGCAAGAGTGTGCTGATTAAATTGAGCGGGGTATCTTCCTCAAAAACTACTATGGCATCTACAAAAAACAGAGCTGCTAATATTGCCGCGCGGGTGTTCTGGTCGTTAACCGGCCTGCTTTCGCCCTTAATGCGCCTTACAGAACTATCAGCATTAAGCCCGATGATCAGCTTATCGCCCAGTTCGGCAGCTTTGGCCAGGTAGGTGATGTGGCCTATATGCAGTAAATCAAACACACCATTGGTAAATACCACCTTTTTTCCTTCGCTTTGCCAGCTTTGCACCAGGCTTTTAAGCGTGGGCAAATCGTTGATCTTTCCGGTAAGTGTTTTTTCGAGATCGATTCTCATCATTTTAATTTTTTTGGCGGGTGGCTCAAATAGGTGCCTATACGATTTTTTAATCAAACATATTATCAACCGCCTGGCACATAATATGGCCTATCAGGATATGCATTTCCTGGATGCGGGCGGTGGTGTTTGATGGTACTACAATATTTAAATCGCAAATACCGTTCATTTTACCGCCGTCCCGGCCGGATAATCCTAAAGTTTTGCAGCCGTATTGAGCAGCAGTTTCAAAGGCATTTAAAATTCCCTGGCTATTGCCGCTGGTAGATATGCCGATAAACAGGTCGCCCGGTTTGGCATATGCCTCAACCTGGCGTGCAAACACCCTATCGTAATGGTAATCATTGGCAATGGCAGTCATTGCCGAAGTATCTACCGTTAAAGCTATTCCTGGCAAGGCTTTCCGTTCCTTTACAAATCGTCCGGTTAATTCGGCCGCAAGGTGTTGTGCATCTGCAGCACTGCCGCCATTGCCGGCAAATAAAATCTTATTGCCGTTTTTTAAAGTAGTGGTCATCATTTCGCAGGCTGTTTCAATATCACCTTGCAGTGTATCAATTACCAGTTGTATAGTGTGCTGATGATCTATAAGTTCTTTTAAAACCATGTTATAGTTTTGAATTTTGTGTTGTCTGTTTGAGATCCTCTTTTCTTGTGCTAAAAAAGCTTTCTGCTTTGGGCCTCTGGCTTTCAGCTCCTATCTATATCCTTAATTATCTCATCGATAGTTGTGGTTGCGCTGCCTACATGGCGTATTACAATAGCGGCGGCGTGGTTGGCCAGTTCACACGCTTCTTCAACAGACAATCCCGAAGCTATAAAATAAGCCATAGTTGCCAAAACGGTATCGCCCGCGCCGGTTACGTCAAATACTTCGGTAGCTTTTACCGGTAACGATTTGTACGACAGCTCACTCAATATTACCATACCTTCTTCGGATAGCGTAACCACAATATATTCAGTGCCCGTTTGCCCAAAAATAACTTTTGATGCTTCCTGCAGGCTTTCTATCGAATTTATTTTTTCCACTTTGGCCGCTTCCGCCAGTTCTTTACGGTTTGGTTTAATGATAAATGCACCTTTATACTTTTCGTAATTGAGCCCCTTAGGGTCAATTATTACTTTTTTACCGTGCTTAGTAGCCTCGATGATAACCCGCTGAGTTAATGTGGGCGAAAAAAGGCCTTTGTTGTAATCAGACAATATCACCATATCCGCCTGTTCAATATAATCGCCTAATTTATCAATAAGCTCATCTTCAATAGCTATTGAAACGGTGTCTGTAACTTCCCTATCCACCCTTACCAATTGGTGACTGCCCGCCAATACCCTTGTTTTAACCGTAGTGGGGCGGTTATTGTCTTTGATAATGGTATGGGTTTCTACGCCTTCGCTTGTTAGTATATCAAATACCCGGGCTGCGGCATCATCATCGCCAATTACACCGGCTACGGTAACACCCGCGCCAAGGGATACCAGGTTTTGCACCACATTCCCGGCGCCACCAAGCGTATATGTTTCTTTTTTTACATTCACTATAGGCACCGGCGCCTCGGGCGAAAGCCTTGTGGCGCCACCTATTATATAATGGTCAACCATCAAATCGCCTATAACCAGTATTTTGGGCTTTGCACCTGACGATTGTATAGCGTGTACTTTATCTTTTAGTTGGTTCATTAGTTCACTGGTTCATTAGTTCATTGGTCTTTTCGCTTCGCTGTCATTGGTCTTTTCGCTTCGCTGTCATTGGTCATTTCGCTTCGCTGTCATTGGTCATTCGCTTCGCTGTCATTGGTCATTTGCTTCGTTGTCATTGGTCATTCGCTGCGCTGTCATTGGTCATTCGCTGCGCTGTCATTGGTCATTCGCTGCGCTGTCATTGGTCATTTTGCTTCGCTGTCATTGGTCATTTGCTGCGCTGTCATTGGTCATTCGCTGCGCTGTCATTTGCTTTTCACCTTTCGCCTTTCACCTTTCACCTTTCGCCTTTCGCCTTTTACCTTTTACCTTTCGCCTTTCACCTTCAACTACCCCTCTTCTTATCAAAGGCCTTTGTAATCTCTGGTAACGATAACGCGTTTAGGCACATTTCCTTATACAGACCGCCTTTGCGGGCTGCTAAAATGCCATAATGCATATCCAGGTGACCTTCCAGCCGGTGGGCATCGGGGTTTATGGATAGCATAACACCTTTCTCCAGGGCGTATTGGTGCCAGCGCCAGTCAAGATCAAGCCTTAGCGGGTTGGCGTTTATTTCAATTACTACGTTGTTGGCGGCGCAGGCGTCAATTACCTTTTTATAATTAATGGGGTAACCCTTACGGCTTAGCAGCAGCCTGCCGGTAGGGTGGCCAAGTATGGTAGTGTATGGGTTTTCAATGGCGGTTATCAGCCTTGATGTGGCTTTGCCCTCATCCATTTTTAATATGGAGTGTACCGATGCCACGATGAAATCGAACTTTTTCAATATCTCGTCCGGGTAATCCAGTGAGCCATCATATAAAATATCCGATTCAATACCTTTGAATATATGAAAGCCATCCAGCTTTTTGTTCAGGTGGTCAATCTCTTCCTGTTGTTGTAGTACACGTTCAATGGTCAGGCCCTTGGCATAAAAGGCGCTCTTGCTGTGGTCGCACATCCCCAGGTACTCCAATTTCAGGGTATCACGGCAGTATAGCGCCATTTCTTCAACCGTGTTAACGCCATCGCTCCAGGTACTGTGGTTGTGCAGACTGCCTTTTAAATCGTGCCAGTTTATAAGCGTTGGCAGGGTGTTTGTTTCGGCCTTTTCAATAAACGTGGTGCCTTCGCGCAGTTCGGGCTGCATCCAGGCCAGGCCCGCTTTAGTGTATATTAATTCTTCAGATTCCGGCTGTTGAAGCGGCGTATTAATCCGCTCTAAAACTGCTTGCACATGATCGTCGGTACCGGTATTTTTAAATAACTCTAAGTAATAATTGCCCTTTTCTACACAAACAATATCAACCAGCAAGCCATTATTTAATTCGCCCGAAATATGGTTTTCATTCTGTGCTACATTCTGTATAATATCAGATGCTAAAAAAGCATCGTAAGCAATTTGCTGGTCTATGCTGCCAATCACAATCACAATTTCGGTAATGATATCATTTAACCTCCTGAACTCACCGGCGAAATGCTTTAGGGCGCCGGGGAAAACGGATTTTACCATGTCCATCAGCTCATTTGCTTCTTTTTCTACCTGGGCAAACAGGAATTTTCCGTTACTGGCCATCCTGAACTCAATGGCTTTACGAATCTCTTCCTGCGTTTTTAGTCCGAAACCTTTGGCCTCAATCAGGCGGTTTTCGTTACATGCATAAAATAGCTCGCCGGTGTTTTCAATCCCCAGTTCCCTCCATATAACAGCAACTTTTTTTGGGCCAATACCTTTAATATGCATCATCTCAACCACGCCCTCGGGGGTTTGGGCAAGCATTTCTTCCATTTCGGCCATGGTGCCGGTTTCAAAAAGCTCGATGATTTTGCCTGCTATGCTTTTGCCAATACCATCAACCTTTTCCAGTTCGGCCAGTGTTTTACCGGCTATAGGGAACGGCAGCTTATCAACCTTAAAAGCGGCATTAGCTATCGACTTAATTTTAAACGGGTTAACCTCATGCAATTCCATGAGTTGCGATAGTAAACGAAGTTTGCGGGCTATGGGTTTATTTTCCATAATTAAATTGAGCGGTAAAAATACAAAAAGCCATTGTAAAGACGGTGTTGTAGGGTGGTTTGTTTTGCAGATGTGCAGATTTCAGATTTCAAATGTGCAGATGATTGAAAGTTAAAATTAGGCTCTGGTTCCTTTATCCAGATTTGCTTGAATTAGATTTTTAGAATTAACAATATAAAAACGAAACTTATGAAGTTTTTAAAACTTCGTAAATTTGACAGTAAGTTGCTAAAGTCGTCAAAACCATGATCCACATAAACCAGGAAGAATTTCAAAAAAACCTTTTGCTTACACAGGTTTATTGTGATATGCAACTCAACACCGGAGGGAAACCGGCAGGTGAGATATTAAGAAGCATTAACCCGGTAATTGATGGAAAAGCTATTTTTTCCTTCAGAAGAGTAAGATTCTTTGGTAGTTCTGAAGAAGAGACAAGGTTGATTTGGAACATTGATCCTACCAAAAACGGCAATGAAATAATTTATGATAAACTGTTTCAACTGCAATTGGCGCACAAAATACAAGCCGTTAGTATTTTGAATTCAAATGTAGCATATCAGGGTCAAATACTGGTCGCCGAGGTAGATTGCGTAATAGTCGACGGATTTTCAGAACAGGAATCACTTGGCATAATAGATGAACAGGATTGCCCGCCCATTGATACCTGGTTTTACATGGCCAGGAATAACTTGGGGCGGGTATTGTATGCCTGGATACCTGGAAAATTTGTTCCGCTTGTTCAGGCCGCAACGGAGGTTAATATGCTATCTACTGTTGTTTGGCTTGATGATTTTATAAAAGATGGCCGGGATAAATTACTATTGTAAACATTAAAACCAACGAGGCATGCCCGATTACAATCAAATTCTTTACGCCATCGAAGTGCATTCCGTTGATGGAATTAATCAATACTTTAACGATGGGGGAGATCCTAATGAGGTTCATGATGGTGTGCCGCTTTTTACCACCATGGTCGAGATGTATTACCGCAGCCCCAAATTTAAGGATTGTGTACAGGCTTTTATTGATGCCGGGCTGGAGTATAAGGATAATGCATTGCTGGCTGTATTGGCACATGACGCCGGAAAGTTAAAAGCGTGTATAGATATTGATTCGCAAATAGTTGACAGGATATATGCAATATATAATAACTCGTACACGCCGTTAACCGGTGGTACCCTGATGCATTTTTGCGCCGAATACAATAGCCTGGCCTGTGCCGAAGTACTGCTGCAACACGGGGCCGATGTAAATGCCGGGGCTGCCCTTGATGAATATGGTTTTGGCGGGCATACACCGATATTTCATACCGTAAATCAAAACGGCAACAGCTCCATTGATATGCTTCACTTCCTGTTGCAAAATGGTGCCGGTTTGTCTGTTACCGTTAAAGGCTTAATATGGGGCAAAGGCTATGAATGGGAAACACTGATGCCTGCCGTTAACCCGATAAGTTATGCCATGATGGGCTCGCTGCCGCAGGTACACAGGAAAGAAGTTACGGTAATGCAAATAGTAACCCTGCTGTTAAAATACGCTTATGGAGTTGAATATGTACCCAAAAATGTGCCTAATGCTTATTTGAAGAGGGGATAAGCTTATCAGGCTAAGTGCCAAAAAATGATACATCGTGTTGGGCAATTAATTATTTTAGTGCGCAAATAAAAAAGCATGAAAATAGCTATAGCATCACCGCCAATGCCGGCATCCATTAGGGAGGGGCTGCAACAGGCCGAGTTTTTGATCCAGGAAGCGGCAAATCGGCAGGCAGAGATCATCTGCTTTCCGGAATCGTACATCCCCGGTTATCCGGCCAAAGAATTTGAGGTTGAGGAACGTTCGCCCGAAAAAATGCAGCTTGCATTGCAGGAGGTATGTGCCATGGCTGCAAAAAATTCTATCGCCATTATTATGCCGATGGATTGGTATAGCAATGGCGATCTTTTAAATATCGCCCATGTAATATCAAAAACAGGTGAAGTTTTAGGCTATCAAACCAAAAACCAGTTAGACCCCTCCGAAGATAACATCTGGATACCCGGAACCGAGCGCCATATTTTTGAAGTAAATGGGTTGAAGTTTGGCATTACTATATGTCATGAAGGTTTCCGCTACCCGGAATCTGTACGGTGGGCAGCCCGCAACGATGCTCAAATTGTGTTTCACCCGCATTGTACAGGCAGCAACATCCAGGGTGTTGAGCTTACTGAATGGGGAAGTAAGGATAATCCTTATTATGAAAAGGCCATTATGTTAAGGGCGATGGAAAATACCATATATTTTGCAAGTTCGAACTATGCATTTAAATATCCCGATTCGGCCAGCTGTATTATAGGCCCCGATGGTGCTTGTCTCGCCCATGAAACATACGGAAAAGTTGGTGTAATTATAGCTGATATTGATCCTCGCTTAGCTACAGGATTGTTGGCCAGGAGGTTTAAACCACAACTCTACATTTAAGAATTTCCATCCTACAGGGTATAAAAAAACACTGTTGCCAAAAGTGTTTTTTCTTCAAAATGCCTTTTGGTAATTCTACCTAAAAGGCAAGTATTTATACGCGATGCAAAACGGGTAATAACACGTTTGCGTTTGCGTGGATCTCCTCATTAATCTTTTTCGCAGTGTGCCGATTTTAGCTCCTGATTAAACAATAAAGAAATTTTGTTTCAATCAGCTCAAATTTATTCACTAAAAATCTATCCACATGAAAAAGATCTATTTATTACAGTTACTGGCGGTTGTTGTATTGGCAATAACCTCTTGCGGTAAAGACGGAGCAACAGGCCCGGCAGGGCCTGCCGGTACACAGGGCGCAGCGGGTGCTGCCGGGGCGGTAGGAGCCACCGGTGCCGACGGAACCAAAATTTACTCGGGCACAACTGCCCCGGCCGCAACGCTTGGTATCAATGGCGATTTTTACATCAATACTGCTACCAGCGGATTCTACGGCCCCAAAACAGCTGGCAGCTGGGGTTCGCCTTTTAGCCTGAAGGGTGCTACCGGAGCAACAGGAGCTACAGGCGCAACTGGTGCTACCGGTGCAGCTGGTGCTACAGGCGCAACCGGAGCTACTGGTGCGACTGGCGCTGCCGGTGCCAACGGTTCAACTATTAAAAGCGGCAATGTTGCACCAAGTGCAGCTGTAGGTGTCAATGGCGACTATTATTTGAACACCGCCACCTATTTATTTTACGGGCCAAAAATTGGTGGCACATGGCCTGCACCTATCAACCTAAAAGGCCCGAAAGGTGACCCCGGCACTGCAAATGTTATTTACTCTGATTGGTTTACACCATCGTCGTACGTAAAAACAACCGTTTTTAGTACAAGTACCTTTACATTCGACGTAGCCGAACCTAAAATAACACAGGATATATTAGATAAAGGTGTTGTGGTGATTTATGGCAAATTAAACGGCTACAATCCAATAATCTGGCCAACAGATCAGGTTGCCCCGCTGCCCATCGTGATTAACTACTTAAGTGGTACCACCCCCGAAATTGATATCTGGTCGGGCCTTTATACCCTGGGGAATGTGCAAATCAGTATGAAAAACAATAACAATGTTTATGGTAATATTTCAAATGCACATAGTTACAGGTATGTAATTATACCTGGCGGGGTACACATAGCTGCTGTTAAATTGAAAAACTATAATGAACTGAAAGCGGCGTTGCATATACAGGATTAAATCATCCCTGCTTATCAGCTTTTTAAACCACCGTATGAAGATGTTTATCTTTCATATGGTGGTTTTTGCGTGATTAAGTCATTTATATTATCCCCGCGATACACGCCTTATAAACCCTCATTATCCGTTCGCCGATAGCTTTGGCAGCTGTAGTTGCTGGTAGGGAAGACTTAATGCTCATATCGTTATCTGCAATTGTATTACCTTCTATATTTATGAAAATATTACCTGAGTTTATGCCATCGATTTTTATTTTAAAGTAGAGCGTTTCAAAAGCTTTAATCGTTTTTTGCTTGCTGTGGATAAAAGCCGGCCAATCTTTAAGTTTTTGGTCGCGAAGGTTTTTATCTTGTACCTTAAAAAGATAGAAGTTCTTCATCACTTCGTCGCCTAAAATTGTTGCATCAGTTGAGAATTTTAATACTGAACATTTTTCCTGTTCATAATAAATTCCTGCGTCGTTTTTATATAGTGGTGCAATAATAATCTTTTCTTCCTGTGCAGAAATATATAAGGAAACGTGCTTTACGTGACCGTTGCTGATGGGTTTTTTGCTAAAAAAAGATAACATATGCTAAAATAAAAAAAAGCCACCCCTTCGGGCAGCTCTTCTTTCAAAATATAACATAAAACTTACTTGATCACAATTTCATAAGGCAACTTGGCCTGGGGGCAGCGCATCATTTGGGTTATGCCTTTTATCTGTTCGTATACGCGGTAATTATCACCTAACTCCGATTTTAGCATTTTAGCTTTCATCTGGCCGGTTACATCACTATCCAGCTGTTTAAAGAAACTTTTTTGCTCGGGGTAACTTACCAGGTTATAGTTTTTTAGCTTTGCTTTTTTAGCAGCCGAAGCAATAGCATCGTTAATATTGCCCAAGCGGTCAACCAGCCCAATTTTTATGGCCTGGGCGCCTGTCCAAACACGGCCCTGGCCGATGCTGTTGATGTAAGCCTGTGTTTTGCTGCGGCCTGCCGCAACGGCTTTGGTAAAATCATCGTAACCATGGTTTACGCTGTTTTGTAGTATTGCCCGTTCTTCGGGGCTCAGGGGGCGGCTTACATCGCCCAGGTCGGCATATTTGCCGGTTTTTACGCCGTCAAAAGTAACGCCCAGCTTATCATTAAATAGCTTTTGCATGTTGGGCAATACGGCAAAAATACCTATTGAGCCGGTTATTGTATTAGGTTCTGCAAATATCGAATCGGCAGCGCAACTGATATAGTAGCCACCCGATGCGGCATAATCGCCCATAGAAACAATGATTGGTTTAACCTTTTTAGTGAGGGCAACTTCGCGCCATATCACATCGGATGCCAATGAGCTGCCTCCCGGTGAGTTAACCCTTAATACAACTGCTTTTACCTTATTATCTAAACGTACTTTACGGATGGCTTTTGAAATTCTTTCAGATCCGATGTTATTATCGTCGCCTTGGCCGCCGGTAATATCGCCGCTGGCATAAACAATGGCTATGCGGTTTTTCGACGAATTATCGTCATCACTTTTACTATCGGTTTTGGTGTATTCGTCAAGATCAACGCTGGCAATATCTTCTTTTTTACCTTTGCCTGTACGTTGTCTAAGCTCATCTAAAAGCTCGTCTTTATATTTCAAACCATCTATCAGCTTAAGTTTCACCGCATCTTCCGGGAATTGAACGCGGCCGTTGTTGGCATAATTAAACAACGAGTCTTTATTAATGCCCCTGCTTTTGCTGATGCCGGTTAAAAAATGATCATATAACGAGCCTAAGTAGGAGGTAACCTGTAAACGGTTTGGCTCGCTCATTTTGGTGAGGAATAAAGGCTCAACCGCGCTTTTGTAGGTGCCTACTTTAATAATTTGTACTTCGATACCCAATTTGTCGAGCGCCCCCTTCAGGAAAGTGACCTGCTGGCTAAAGCCTTTAAACTCAAAAATACCTCTGGGGTTCATATAAACCTTATCGGCAACGGATGCCAGGTAATAAAAGCCCTGGGTGTAAATTTCTGAGTAAGCTATAACGAACTTGCCCGATTTTTTAAAGTCGATTAGTGCATTGCGAATTTCTTCGGTGGTGGCCTGGCCGGATGTCATATAGCTTTCATCCAAAAAAATGCCTTTGATATTGGAGTCGGTTTTCGCTTTTTTAATGTTGGCCAAAATATCATTTAACCCGGTTGATTTATCGCTGTTCAACCCTAAAAAGCTTAACCCTGCAAGCGGGTTATTTGGGGTGCGCTCGGTTATGGGGTTAGTAAACGCCATGTGTAGCACCGAGTTGGACTCAACTTCTACCTCTTTTTCGCCGCTGGCGGCAACTATTATACCTACAATCACAAAAGCCAGTATCACTGTTGTTAATACTATCCCCAGCATGGTGGCAAAAACGAATTTGAAGAATTGTTTCATTAATGTTATAAATCTTTTTAACTATGCAAACTTAGTAATTCAATACCGTATAGTGGTAAGAGCCTGTTCTATAATATTTGTTACAACATGATTGATGTTTTTTTACTTTTGGGCAGTAACCTTGGCGACAGAAAATTGCTGCTGTTTGAGGCTATAAAACGCATTGAAACCGGGGTGGGCCCCGTATTACAGGCTTCATCTGTTTACGAAACGCAATCCTGGGGCAAAACGGACGCCCCCGATTATTTGAACCAGGTGCTGTTGCTGCAAACCGAAATGACGGCGCGGCAAGTGCTTGAAAAAATACTGGCAATTGAACTATCAATGGGGCGCAGGCGCGAAGAAAAATGGGGGTCGCGGACTATCGATATCGACATTTTATTTTATGGTGATGCCGTTATTGACGAGCCCGATTTGAAGGTGCCACACCCCGAAATGCATAAACGCAGGTTTACATTGGCGCCTTTGGCCGAATTGGCGCCTGAATTTGAACACCCGTTAATAAAAAAAAATATTTTGCAGCTAAAAAATGAACTTATTGATGACTTGGTCGTAAAAAAAGTATAATTTTGAATATTCATAAATCTTTATATGTCAGATATTTCACCCGAACAAGACTTTGATCTTTCTTTCCTATATGAAATTGCCGATGGCAGCGATGAATTTATTGTGGAATCAATTGGTATGTTCCTGGAGCAAACACCTCAATTATTGGGTATGATAACCGTTGCCCTTGAATCGGGCGACTGGGCTGAAGCCGGTAAAGCATCGCATAAATTGAAACCCAACCTGGGGTTTTTTGGTATGCCGATAAGCCAGGCTACCATTCAGGAAGTTGAATTGGCTTGTAAGGCAGGCGGGCAAAACCCCGCAGAAATTTTTGCCAAATTTAACCAGGTAAAAGCTACTGTTAACGCTAACCTTATTACCCTGCAACAAATTAAAGAAGAAAAAGAAGCAAGCCTTTAAGGAGGTAAAAGGTTAAAGGCGAAAGGTTAAAGGTTTTTTGCCTGTGTGCTAAAAATATAAGAGAGGCTATCCTTTGAAGGGTGGCCTCTTTACGTTTCTATATGCCTACAAATCGTGAACGAAAAAAAAGAGGCTACCTCTCTGTGAGATAACCTCTTTTTATATTTTAGAGTTGTTAAAGCCTTTCGCCTTTAACCTTTTCCCTTTCACCTTTTTATAGAGATGTTAAAGCCCTTCACCTTTCGCCTTTGACCTTTCGCCTTTAACCTCAAAAACTAAACTTCTACTACTTTAAAAGTGTAGCTTTCCATAATAAGGTTGGCCAATAAATTTTTGCAGGCCTGGTCTACTTTGCTGTGTGCGGTTTCGGCGCTGTCGGCTTCAAGTTCAAGGGTGATGTGTTTGCCTATACGTACATTTTGAATTTCGGCCAAACCGAGGTTTTTCATGCTTCCGGTTACTGCTTTTCCTTGTGGATCAAGAATTTCTTTTTTGGGCATTACGTCAATTTCAGCCTGGAACTTTGTCATTGGTTATTTTAGTTTGAATTAAAGATAAGGTGATGTACATAAATATAACCACCGGAACTGCCACAAATTTAAAAAATAGAATCAGTATTGCCGAAAACATGAGCAGTAAATAACGGAAAATGTTTTTATTGAAGTCGCGGTTCTTGAATTTAAGCGACATTAACGGTAATTCGGATACCAGCAGGGTGCACATGATAATTATCAATGCCGTTAACGAATAAGGATTTAATATAAAGCGGGCCAAAACTTCGTACTGTTCAATAATTAAGGGTAACGATGCTATAAATATGGCGTTGGCAGGTGTTGGCAAACCAATAAAACTATCTGATTGCCGGGTATCGTTATTGAATTTGGCCAGGCGTAAAGCCGAAAACACAGTTATTAAAAAGGCAACGTAACACAAGTACTCGCTTATGTGAGGAATTTGCGGGCCCTTTAAAAACAACTCATACAATATAGCCGATGGCAAAAAGCCAAAGCTTACCATATCTGCCAGCGAATCCAGGTCTTTACCTATAAACGAGTAGGAGTTGAGCACCCGGGATGCAAAGCCATCAAAAAAATCAAAAATGGCTGCCAAAAAAATGGCGTAAGATGCAATTAATAAATTACCCTGGAAGGCAAACACTATCCCTATACAGCCGCTAAACAGGTTGGCGCAGGTTATGGTATTGGGCAGGTGCTTTCTAACTCGTCTCTTCATTTTGTGTTACGAAGTTATCAGGATTTTATTAAGTAATAATGAAGTTACAAATAATATTTACATTAAATATAACTTCATTATCGCTAAAATATTACGAATTCATCGAAATCAGGAATTCTTCGTTGGTTTTGGTACCTCTTATTTGTGCCTGTAAAAACTCCATTGATTCCTGTGAGTTCATGTCGGCCAGGTGGTTACGTAATATCCAGATGCGTTGCAGGGTTTCGCGGTCAAGCAACAGATCGTCGCGGCGGGTACTTGATGCAGTGATGTCGATAGCCGGGAAAATACGCTTGTTGGATAGTTTACGATCCAGCTGCAACTCCATGTTACCGGTACCTTTAAATTCTTCAAAAATAACCTCGTCCATTTTTGAACCGGTTTCTGTAAGTGCAGTTGCGATGATGGTTAACGAACCGCCATCCTCAATGTTACGGGCCGCTCCAAAAAAGCGTTTTGGTTTGTGTAATGCGTTGGCATCAACACCACCCGATAATATTTTACCTGATGCCGGTGCAACCGTATTATATGCACGGGCTAAACGGGTTATAGAGTCTAATAAGATCACCACGTCATGACCGCATTCTACCATACGTTTTGCTTTCTCTAAAACAATATTGGCAATTTTAACGTGGCGCTCGGCAGGCTCATCAAATGTTGATGATACTACTTCGGCGCGTACGCTGCGGGCCATATCGGTTACCTCTTCCGGACGTTCGTCGATCAATAATATAATCAGGTAAACTTCGGGGTGGTTGCGGGCAATAGCATTGGCCACATCCTTTAGCAACATGGTTTTACCTGTTTTAGGCTGTGCCACAATCAATCCGCGCTGCCCTTTACCAATAGGCGAAAACAAATCCATGATACGGGTTGAATAATTGCCTGGATCAGTAAACAAGCTTAATTTCTCAGATGGGAAAAGCGGCGTCAAGTGATCAAAAGGAACGCGGTCACGCACCTCGGCAGGGATGCGGCCGTTAATAGCCTCAACACGTACCAAAGGAAAATATTTTTCGCCTTCTTTTGGCGGGCGGATGCTGCCGCGAACGGTATCACCAGTTTTTAAGCCAAAAAGTTTTATTTGCGATTGCGATACGTAAATATCGTCGGGAGAGGTAAGGTAGTTATAGTCGGATGAACGCAGGAAACCATAACCATCGGGCATAATTTCCAAAACGCCTTCGTTTACAATAACATTATCAAAATCAAGATTGATAGGTGGCTCCTGTGCTTTTTGTTGATTAGGGTTGCCATTGGCGCGCCTGTCAAATTTTTGCGGACGCCCTTCAGCAACAGGTACTTCAGTTTTTGGTGCCGATTCCCCGGGCTGGTTATCAGGGGTTTCGCCTGTTACGGGTGCCGGTACGGTGGTATCGTTAACGGCATCAGCATTGTTTTGATCGTCCTCTTCCTGGTCAAACAGGTTGGTATCATCCAAAGGTACTTCAACACGGGGTTGAGTTTTGGGTTTCAACACACGGGTACGTTTGCGTGTTTTTTCGCCGGCTTCTTCGGCTACAGGCTCGGCTGCAATTGGTGTATAGTTTTGCTCAACAATGTTCTGTTGTACCCTTGCGGCCTCAATTAATTGTTGTTGTTCAATAATACGGGCAATCAGCTGTGCTTTACGTAGTTCGTCGGCCTCAGCAATACCTAAATTTTTTGCAATTTCGCGCAACTCTGAAACGAGTTTGTCGTTCAATTCGATTTTATCAGACATGATATGAATTATAGTTCAAAGGGATTTTTAATATCGTAAATAGTTTTCAAACGGTTATAAAACTTCCATGTGCATTTTGGCTGCTATGTTATTACACACGGGGCATTATAGTAAGAAATTGATCTTGAAGCATTGATTAAATAAACATCCAAACCCACTCAAAGCATTAGTTATAATAAATGTTGTGGGGTTTTAAATTGTTTCTTTAGTGCAAGAAAAATTCAATGGAAAACGATGCAATTGTAAACAATTATTTGTTAATATCAAATTAATTAAATAAATATCTGCGTTGTTATAACGTTTAAGGTAAATTTTTAGTTTTTTTGCCATCCGAATATTTAACCCCTTCCTATGATATCGCGCAGGCAGCTAATAGAGCAGATCAAACAAAAAAAATCCTTTTTATGTGTAGGCCTTGATACCGACATTGATAAGATCCCTCAATTTTTAAAAGAATATCCCGATCCAATCCTTGAGTTTAATAAGCGCATTATTGATGCCACTAGAGATCTTTGTGTATCCTATAAACCCAATGCTGCCTTTTACGAGGCCCGGGGTATAAAAGGCCTGCAAAGCCTGATAGATACCTGGAAATACCTGCCAACAGACACCTTAAATATAATAGATGCCAAAAGGGGCGATATCGGTAACACATCTGATAAATACGCCACCGCTTTTTTTAATGAAGAAGCATCGGGTATGAGTTTCGACGCTATCACTATTACTCCCTATATGGGCAACGATAGTGTTACACCTTACCTTAAATATGAGGGTAAATGGATCATCATCCTGGCGCTCACGTCATCTGTAGGCAGTAAGGATTTTCAGTACCTGGAAACCGGCGATGGCTATTTATACGAAACCGTGATACAAAAAGCCAATACCTGGGCCGGGGCCGATAGGATCATGTATGTTGTGGGGGCTACCAAAAGCACCGAATTTACCAACATCCGCAAGTATGCGCCGGATAATTTCCTGCTTGTGCCCGGAGTTGGTGCGCAGGGGGGCAGCCTTGAAGAAGTGTGCAAATATGGCATTACCAAAGATTGCGGCCTGATTGTAAATGCATCCCGTTCTATCATTTATGCCGGTAACGACGAAAACTTTGCCGAAGCCGCCCGCGCCGAAGCATTACGTATGCAACGGCAAATGCAGGTGGAATTGGAAAAGGCGGGAGTTATTTAGAGAGTATCAAGTAGTTAGTATCAAGTAGCAAGATTTTTAAGTGAATGGTTAGTGGCTAATTAGATTAACCTTCTGGTAAATACAAGGGCAATGTCTCGGTCGTTTTGCCTTGTTTATTGCCGAAGTTTATCTTTGATAGCACGGTTTCCAGGGCGGGGAGTGTATTGTTGAGGTTTTTTGTTTTGATGAGCAAATTCCAAACCGGTTCAAATTTTTTCCAGCCGCCGGCGTAAAAGAAGTGTTTTAGCTTATGCATATGCGATTCGTGCTGAATACTGGCCTTAAAGATGTTGTTCCATTTGTAAAATTCCTTGTAAGCCCACCAGTAACCATCTTCCAGTTCCTGCGCGCTTAGGCCAATGGTTTGGTAAACTACTTTGCGGGTATCATACAAATCCCAGTTTTTGGTCATTATCCTTCCCTGCCTTTCCATGCTTTTAAATAATTCGGTACCTGGGTATGGGGTTAGCACGTGATAGGTTGATGTGGTAATAGAATGTTTTACACCCCAATCAACTGTTCGCTTAAAAACATCCTTATCATCATCATCCAAACCAAAAACAAAACTACCGTTTATCATGATACCAAGGCTGTGGAGCCTGTTTACAGCTTTTACGTAGTCCTTTTCCAGGTTTTGTTTTTTATTGCTTTGTTTAAGATTTTGGGGCGAAAATGTTTCGAAACCAACAAATAAACTCCTTAGCCCGGCTTCTGCGGCTTTTTCAATCAGGTTTCCCCGTAATATCGAATCTACGGTTGCCGCTCCCTGGAAAACGCGGTTCATACCCTTCATTCCGTCAAATAGGGCGGCCGAGAATTTGGTGTTGCCTAACAGGTGATCGTCTAAAAAATATAAATGCCTGCCTGGCAGCCGGTCAATTTCGGCAAGGGCATCGTCAACCTCCTGGGTATAAAAAGTACGGCCACCTTCAAAAAAAGCATCCTTATAACAAAAGCTGCAATGATGCGGGCAGCCCCTGGTAACCACAATGGAGTTTGGTACAAGGTACAAATGCCTTTTGATCAGGTCGCGACGGATTGGCGGTACTTTTTCAAGCGTGCGGATAGTTGAATTGTATATTTTTTGAGGGCAGCGGTTTTTAAAATCCAATAGAAACTTAGGGAAGGTATCTTCTCCAGGCCCTATAAAAATACTATCTGCATGCGGTGCCGCCTCAAATGGCAGCGACGTAACGTGCAGGCCGCCAAGGATAACGTAAGCTCCTTTTGCCCGGTAATGGTCGGCAATTTTGTAGGCGCGGTAAGCATTGGTGATGTACACCTGGATAACCACCAGGTGGGGGCTGTCGTCTAAATTAAGTTTCTCTACATGTTGGTCTTGCAAATCTATTTCATCATCGGGTGACAGGTATGCAGCCAGTGTAGCCAAACCTAAAGGAGGAAACAAGGAATATTTTATCGGCCTCCAAAACGGACTTTCGGCTTCGGTTAAGGCAGGGAGGATCATTTTAACTCTCATATTTTATAAATAAAAAGTACTTTGTTAAACAAAGTAAATAATTAATTTTTAATAAGCAAAAGAGAATGAGTTGTTAAGAAGTATTAAGCGTATAACAACAAATGCTGGCGGGTGACTAACAATATTTTATTGTTAATTAGAAAAGATGGGTATATTAGTTGAACCTAAATAGTCACTCATGCTAAATTCAAAACTAAAAGAGATTTATATATCTTCAGATAAAGAAAATAAAACGTTTATTCCAAAAGAATACATTTTATTATTTATCGGGGCATTTATTTCGTTGTTGTCAAGCTTTGGAGTAATTTATTTTAACAACAAGATCGAAAAAGATAAACAGCTAGCTAAGAATATAATTGATAAGCGAAATGAAGTAACAAAAGCAAAGATCGCCTTTACTGATGAATTATGTAAAAATATCGCAACTAGAATAACTGTTGTAGGGAGCTTATACAATTCAAAATTGGAACAAAATGACATTGAATTAAAAAAGTGGTTGGGCAGAAATGAAGCATTAGATACATTTATGTATGCCCGTACATATTATTATCCTTCCAGGCTGAAAGTTTTGTTCGGTGATCAATATGCCAATTGGTTTAGAGATTCTGTTGATGTCCCATTTGATAAACTAGAAGAAGAAGTTGTTGACTCAAAACAAGAGGACTTGCTTAAAATAAATATGAAAGTAAGATGGCCGAAATTGGATACTGCTATTCACAATTTTACAAGAGCTATTTATACTGATGCTTTTAAAGATTTTAAAAAAGTAGATTCGATAGGAATTAAATAGGAACAGGGTAATTGATATTACAGTCTCTCCGTTACTTGAATTGCCTATTTTTATTTGTTTTTAAGAGACAGTATTTCCTAACTTACCGCCTCGTAAGTTGACGCTATGAAAAAAACATTACTCTCGCTTTTTGCGCTATCCTGTGCGCTGTATGCTACTGCTCAAACAAAACCATTTAAACCAGCCGATTTTTATAAAATTCCTACAGTAAGTGATCCGCAGCTTTCGCCCGATGGCAAATGGGTGGCTTATAGCTTATCTGAAGTTGATACGGCCAAGGATAAACGGGTATCGCACCTGTGGATGCAAAGCTGGGACGGTAAGGAATCAATAGAGTTGACGCATGGCGACGAAGCAGCTTCGGTGCCGCGATGGTCGCCGGATGGTAAATATTTGTCGTTTATGTCATCCCGCGAATCGAAAAAAGGTGGTCAGATCTGGCTGATAGACAGGCGGGGGGGCGAGGGCGTAAAGTTAACAGACATTAAGGGCGATGTTGACGAATACGCATGGTCGCCTGACGGTAAAAAGCTGGTAATGGTTATTGGCGACCCTGAAAATAAAGGTAAAGAGGAGCCTAAAACACCTAAACCTATTGTTATAGACCGCTATCATTTTAAACAGGATGTAGAAGGCTACCTGCAGCACCTGCACAAGCATTTGTACCTGTTTGATGTTGCAGCCAAAAAGCTGGATACTTTAACAAAAGGCGATAAAGATGAAAGTTCGCCGGTATGGTCGCCGGATAGTAAGACGATAGCTTTTGTGAGCAACCGCAGCGCCGACCCGGATAAAAACGAGAATACTGATATTTTTACCATTGACGCCCGGCCGAATGCAAGTATGCTCCAGGTAACATCATGGAAAGGCCCCGATACCAACCCGCAATGGAGCCCCGATGGTAAGCTGATTGCCTTTTTACGATCTACCAGCGATGCCGATTATATGATGTACGATCAAAAGATGTTGTGCACCATGGATATAGTTGGCTCCAATAAAAAAATACTAACCCAACAACTTGACCGCCCCGTTACCGATCTGGCCTGGGCCAGGGACAGTAAGAATATCTCGTTTTTAGTGGTTGACGACCGTGAGCGGTATGTGGCCGCCGTAAATGTAAACAACGGTAAAATAAACACGGTTAATAAAGGCCTGTACAGCATTGCCGATATAACCACCAACCTAAGCGGCAACTGGGTTGTTCAAAAAACAGATCCTTATACCCCAGCCGAGTTATTCGCGTTGGAAGGCGGCAAACTGCGCCGCTTAACCTTCCATCAGCAAGCCTGGTTGGCCAATGTGAAGCTGGCACATGTTGAAGGATTTGAATCTGCCAGTGCAGATGGCACTTTGGTTAACGGCATTGTTTTAACGCCCGATAGTAATGCCAAAAAGCTGCCATTCATTTTATTTATTCACGGCGGCCCGGTCGGGCAGGATGAATACGCTTTTGATGCCGTAAGGCAGGTTTTGGCTTGCGCTGGTTATGCAGTAGCAGGTGTAAATTACCGGGGCAGCAACGGCCGCGGCCTTGATTATTGCAAGGCCATTTATGCCGATTGGGGAAATAAAGAGGTTAAAGACCTCTTAGGCGCCGTTGATAAACTCGAGAAACTCGGCATTGCCGATCCCGACCGTTTAGGCATAGGCGGATGGAGCTACGGCGGTATCCTTACC
This sequence comes from Mucilaginibacter sp. P2_A5, assembly GCF_056404995.1. NCBI lineage: Bacteria > Pseudomonadati > Bacteroidota > Sphingobacteriia > Sphingobacteriales > Sphingobacteriaceae > Mucilaginibacter > Mucilaginibacter sp. P2_A5. Next base: position 149,791 of record NZ_JBFUCY010000004.1, on the reverse strand, counting down.
GATTATACTATTGCATCTGATACCCGTTTTAAAGCCGCGGCCAGCGGGGCAGGCAGCGCATTGCAGCTATCTGTTTACGGCAGCGACCAATACGTGCTGCAATATGAAAACGAAATAGGAGCGCCCTGGAAAAACCCGGATAAATGGATTGCCTTATCGTACCCGTTTTTTCATGCTGATAAAATCAAAACACCGGTACTATATATGTCTGGTTTGAAAGACTTCAACGTACCAACCATCGGCAGCGAGCAAATGTACCAGGCCCTGCGGTCGCAGGGGATACCCACGGAATTAATACTTTATCCAAACTCGTTCCATGGTATCACCAAGCCAAGCTACCAGGTTGACAGGCTGCAGCGGTATGTGGATTGGTATGATAAATATTTGAAGAAGTAGATGCCGTTACTTATGCATTGGATAGTTTTTGCTAAAAACCATTGATTTTTGTTTCATTGCTATGAATAAAAATGTACTGATGCTTGTCGCTATCTTTGCTTTTACGGGCGTATTAGCACAAACAGCTAAGCGCCCTTTAAAACCATCTGATGTAAATAATATCCCCACGCTTGCCAATCCGCAATTATCGATCGATGGTAAATGGCTTGCTTATAGCGTTTCGGATGTGGATACTGCAAAGGATAACCGGGTATCGCATTTGTGGATGCAAAGTGTTGATGGCAAGCAGTCTATTCAGCTTACTTATGGCGCTGAACCGGCTTCGTCGCCCAAATGGACACCGGATGGTAAATTCCTGTCTTATATATCGGAGCGGGAATCTAAAACCGGTGGCCAGGTTTGGCTGATGGATCGCAGGGGAGGTGAGGGGCATAAATTGACAGATTTGAAAAAGGCCGGTCTGGAAAGTTACGCATGGTCGCCGGATAGTAAAAAACTGGTGCTGGTAATTAAAGACCCTGAGTATGATGGTAAGGAGCCAAAAACAATCCCGCCTATAAGGATAGACCGTTACCATTTTAAGCAGGATATTGAGGGGTACCTGCAGCACCGGCACACGCATTTGTACCTGTATGATATTGAAAGCAAGAAGCTGGATACATTGACGACCGGTGGCAGGGACGATCAATCGCCGGTATGGAGCCCGGATGGTAAATACATAGCTTTTGTAAGCAACCATACCAATGATCCCGACAGGAACGAAAATTCGGATATTTTTACGGTTGAGGCCAAAGACGATGGCGAGATTAAGCAATTGACTACTTTTACCGGCCACGATATTCAGCCGCTTTGGAGCCCGGATGGAAAGCATATTGCCTACCTGCGATCGACAAGCGATGCCGATTATTATATTTATCAGCACGATTTGTTGTGTATGATGGATGCCGACGGAAAAAATAACCGCGTGCTTACCGAGGCGCTCGACAGGCCGGTAAGCAACGTAGCCTGGAGCCGCGATAGCAAAAATATAAGCTACCTGGTAAGCAGTGACCGCACCAGGTATATTGCCCAGTACAACCTGCTGCTCCGCAAATCAACTACAGTTTATAAAGGAGCCGAATGCAGCTTTGAAAACCTTATTGGTGCCGCGCCCGGCGTATGGATTGCCAAAATGACCACGCCCTATATGCCGCACGAACTGGTGGCTATCGAAAACGGCAAAATCAGGCGGCTCACCTTTCATCAGGAAAAATGGCTGAGCGGTGTAAAGCTGGCTTATGTAAAAGGTTTTCAATCGTTCAGTGCCGATGGTACGCTGGTTTCGGGCATTTTATATACTCCCGATAGTGTAGTGAATAAAAAACTGCCACTCATCCTGTATATCCACGGCGGCCCTACCGATCAGGATGAGTTTGAATTTGACATGGTTCGGCAAACTTTAGCTTCGGCGGGGTATGCTGTGGCTGCGGTTAACTACCGGGGCAGCACAGGCCGGGGGCTAGAATTTACCAAAGCCATCTATGCCGATTGGGGTAACAAAGAAGTTCAGGATTTGTTAGGCGCGGTAGACGAACTGGTGAAGTTTGGCATAGCCGACCGTGACCGGTTAGGTATAGGCGGCTGGAGCTATGGCGGCATTTTGACTGATTATACCATAGCAACCGATGCGCGCTTTAAAGCAGCATCCAGCGGGGCGGGCAGCGCTATGCAATTGACTATTTACGGCAGCGATCAATGGGTGGTGCAATATGACAATGAGCTGGGGGCTCCCTGGAAAAATCCCGAAAAATATATCAAGTTATCGTATCCGTTTTTTCATGCAGATAAAATCAAAACGCCAACGCAGTTCATGTCGGGCCTGAAGGATTTTAATGTGCCAACCAGCGGCGGCGAGCAGATGTACCAGGCCCTTAAATCGCAGGGTGTGCCTACCCAAATGGTGCTTTACCCCGGTCAGTTTCATGGCATTACCGTGCCAAGCTACCAGGTGGATAGGCTGCAGCGTTATATTGATTGGTATGATAAGTATTTGAAATAATAGCCCACAGTTGTTCCACCGGAACGGGTGGAGCACCCGGAGCGGTGTGGAACGCCTTGGTACTGATAGTCAGCTGTTTAGTGTTTGTTGAAAATAGGGGGTGGAACACCTTTGTAGCTGATTGTCAGGTAGTTGATTTTTAGCAGGGGGATATTTTATCACGTTAAAAAAGGAATAAAAATCAGCGGTGAGTCCCTATAATTAATATTATATTAACATCTGCAAAAATCAAGAAAAATCAAGAAATATATAAATCACACCAGGGATAATTTATTTATGAAATGGGAGATATATTTAAGGATAAACCTATGCAAACACCACCATCCTGTCTGGATATCGTGAGGCGTAGCTGGATACAATATTTTTAATATAATCATTTCCCGGATAGGGGGTGAGGTAGTTTTTTAATTGCTGTATATTATCCGCGTCGAAATAATGCGAGATGTAACCCATGCCATAAAACTGGCCTTTCTCTACCAAAATACAGCTGTGTTCATCGCCTGTGCGGCCTTCATCGCGGATGGCATAGGTAGGCAGGGCAAGTTTAAGCTGGTCAATAGCGTTGTTAACCTTTTTGTTATAGTCCTCTACAGATTCAACACCTTCGCAGGCGCATTGGCTGCCGGCGGCACCTGTACATGGGGCCGTGTTGGTTTGTATAAAGCAAAGCTTGGGGCATAGGCCAAAAGCTTCTATCAGTTTATTGAGCAGGTTATAACCATCCAGCAATGAGTTGCAGGTATAAATAACATCGCTGAATTTGCGGCGTTTATCTACCGCAAGCCTGGTGTATCCCCGCTGATCCTCAAAAGCATACAGGCAATAGGCGTTGTCAAAACGTTTTAATGAGCGGTTGTATTTCGGCCACAGGCGTTTTATCTCGATAGCTTCCAGTACAAAGGCAATCAGTTCGGTGCCGCAAACCTGGTAGCTTACCTGGTGAATATTACGCAAAAACTCCTGCCGCTGCAAGCCGGGATTGTTGCCCGTAAAATGGCTGCTTACTCGTTTCTTGATGTTTTTGGCTTTGCCAACATAAATCACTTTCCCTTTTTGATCATGAAAGTAATATACGCCCGGCGAATATGGTAATTGCTCTACATCTTTTTTAGGCAGGTTGGCGGGCAATACCTGCTCTTTTGAATTTTGTTTAAGCGCCTGTTTAATATGGCCCTCGCTATCGCTGTTTATTAACAGTGTAAATAATTCGGCGGTGGCTTCGGCATCGCCGGCGGCGCGGTGGCGTGCTTCGTTACCGATGCCTAAATGGCGGCACAGGCGGCCAAGGCTGTAGGATGGCAGGCCAGGCAGTATTTTACGGCCAAGGCGTACGGTACAAAGCTTGTTCAGTTGTAAATCGTATCCTGCGGCGGCAAGGTGGTAGCGAACAAATGAATAGTCAAAGTTTACGTTATGCGCTACAAATATCTTTCCGTGTATCAAATGGTAAATATCAGCAGCTACATCTTCAAAGGGAGGGGCGCTTTGTACCATCTCGTTGGTAATGCCGGTTAAGGCGCTGATATATATGGGTATTTCGCGTTGCGGGTTAACCAGGGTCTGGAAACGTTTTACAATTTTTTTACCATCATGTATGCATATGGCAATTTCTGTAATGCCATTGGCGCTGGCATGCCCCCCGGTAGTCTCGATATCAACAATTGCATACATATTTCAAATGTAATACAAGTTTGCTAATTATTTTAGTGTTATTTTATTTTTTAGTCCGAAAGTTCGAAAGTCCGGAAGACGGGAAGTCCGAAAGTCGGGGAGAGCTGAAAGTTTGAAAAACGGATAAGGTTGTGAACTTTATCTTAAATTAAACGGATGATTTAAGCTTTTTCTTCAATAGCAACTCTTCTGTCAACTTTTTGGATATCCTCGTTTTGGTAATCTTTTTCAATCAGGCCATCGCGCATGCGTACAATACGGTGGGCATGTTTAGCAATATCTTCTTCGTGGGTTACCAATATAATGGTATTGCCTTTGGCATGGATATCTTCCAGCAAGCCCATAATTTCAATGGATGTTTTGGTATCCAGGTTACCGGTTGGCTCATCGGCCAGTATAATAGAAGGATCGTTAATAAGCGCCCGGGCCACGGCCACACGCTGGCGTTGACCGCCCGACAGCTCGTTGGGCTTATGATCAACCCTATGCTCCAGGCCAACATTTTTAAGGGCGGCGTTCGCGCGTTCGGTACGTTTTTCTTTGCTGATGCCGGCGTAGATCAAGGGCAGGGCAACGTTATCAAGCGCTGTATTACGGGGTAATAGGTTAAACGTTTGGAAAACGAAGCCAATCTCGGAGTTACGCACCTCGGCCAGCTCATTATCGGTCATGTGGCTTACATTTATTCCGTTCAAAATATACACGCCCTTGGTTGGGGTATCCAGGCAGCCCAAAATATTCATCAGCGTTGATTTGCCGGAACCCGACGGGCCCATCAAAGCCACAAATTCACCTTTATTTATAGTTAACGAAACAGATTTAAGCGCGTGGATCACCTCGCTGCCTATCACATACTTACGTCCAATTTCGTTTATGGTAATTAAAGGCTTGTCTTTTAATGGCTCCATGAATGTTTTTTTATTTGGACTGCTGATAGGTACGGAATGTTACAATGTAAATTCAAAATTCAAAATTAAAAAGTCAAAAGCCTGAATGGCGGAAAATATAGCCGCCAACTTAGCAGTGGAGATCAAAAATCTATATCTAAAAATGCAGCCGTTAAACAAGCACTTTTTAATTTTGACTTTTTAATTTTGAATTATTTATCAATCACTTTAGCCACCAAAAAGTAGTCTTTATCGTGCTTAGGGGCGTTTTCAAGCGCCTCTTCATGGGTTATTTGTTGTTTCACCACATCTTCACGCAATACGTTGGCGCCATCGGTCATGTAAACAAGCGGCTCCACGCCGGTGGTATCCAGCTCGTTTAGTTTGGCCATAAAATCAAGGATTTTGCTCATATCCTGTATCATATCCTGCTTTTCGGTTTCGCTTAACTCTAAGCGGGCCAGGTGGGCAACTTTTTCAACTGTTTCTTTATCTATGGTCATGCCGTTTGCAGTTTATTTTTTATAATCTCAAATACCTCATCGCGCAGCGCATCGGCATCATCAAGCGTTAAATGGGCCGTTTCAATGGGTTTATGCACAAATATATTACAAATTCCTGGTCTGCTGCCATATTCTTTGCCGGTATCCCAAAGCACTTTCCAGGTATCAAGGGACGAGATAGGCAAAATTGGCACTTTCATTTCGATAGCCAGCCTGAACGGGCCGTTCTTAAAACTATGTAACTCGGGCGGATATTCTTTCGGGATAGTAGCTTCGGGGAAAATAACTACACTCACCCCGTTTTTAATACGCTCTGCTGCAGCTTTAAATGCCCGGAATGACGACATTTTACTTTCCCGGTTAACCGTAACATCAATGGTCTTAAAAAAATAACCGAGTACATAATTGTTCAGCAATTCTTCTTTCCCCATAAAACAAATATTGTTTTTCAGGATGGTATTTATGGCCGATACATCAAGGTTTGAGGTGTGGTTGCCGCATATTACATATGTTTTTTTCCAATCGGGCGGTTCTTCAAAAGTGGCGCTATAAAAAATCCCCGAAATGCTCGAACTCAAAAAAATAATAAGTCGCCGCATTTGGTTAATGTACCGGTATCTGCTGGTTTTTTGCCTGAGTATATATAAAACCGGGTAACAAAGGGTGAAAAAGACGGCTATGCTATACCTGTAAAATTTGGTATGGATCCTTTTCAGTGTTAATTTCATGTTCCCCAAATGTAAAAAAAATACTCGTTTCAGAAAGCTAAAAGCTTAATGCGAAAAGCCTAAAGCTAAAATTTTCATGTTAACTTCATTTGCAGGTCTTAATAAGTTTTATGCAATTGTGTGTAGGTTTTGGGATGCAGCCAGCTTTTGTTGAATGATGGCGTAAACGTCATCGCGCAGGGCATCGGCATCGGCAATGGTAAGGTTACGGGTGTCTATGGGTTTATGTACGTAAAAGTGGCAAATGCCCGGCCTGCTGCCGTATTTGGTGCCGGTATCCCATAGTACTTGCCAGGTGTTTACAGATGTTACAGGTACAATAGGTATTTTATGTTCAATAGCCAGGCGGAATGGCCCGTTTTTAAACTCGGCCAATTTGGGGGGATAATCATCCGCGATCATGCCCTCTGGGAAGATAACCAGCGAAACTCCTTCCTTTAACTTTTCAGATGCTTTTTTAAAAGCCCTAAAAGACGACATTTTACTTTCGCGGTTAACCGGAATATCAACCGAGCGGAAGAATACGCCGGTTACCAAACCATCTTCCAGTTCCTGCTTACCCATAAAGCTACAGTTGCTTTTTACCAATATGCACATAGCCGAAATATCGAGGTTGGACGTGTGATTTGGGCAAATGATATAGGGTTTACTCCAATCAATACGTTCCTCATATTCAAAATTATAGAAGATACCCACCAGGGCTGAACTCACGAACCCCCAGGCCCGGCGCAATTTATTCATGCTGTGGTACCGGGATGGTTTTTTAGAAAAAAAATTAAAAAAAGGCCACAATATAAAGAAGGATAGCGCTACACTGGTTATGTATAAATAGATGTGCACTTTTTTCAATATCATTTTCATCGTCATCAAAAATAGAAAAATTCCTTACTTTCGCCACCTATGGAAACTGTTGTTAGTGGCATCCGTTCGACCGGAAATTTGCACTTAGGAAACTATTACGGGGCGTTGCAGAACTTTATAAAAATGCAGAATGAATATAACTGCTTTTTTTTTATTGCCGATCTGCACTCGTTAACCACGCACCCAACACCTGCCAACCTGCATAGTAACGTAAAGCAGGTTTTGGTAGAGTACCTTGCCGCGGGTATCGACCCGGAAAAGGCGACTATCTACGTACAATCAGATGTGCCCGAGATTAGCGAGCTGTATTTATATTTAAACATGAACGCCTACCTTGGCGAATTGGAACGCGCTACCTCATTTAAAGACAAAGTGCGCGCCAATCCTGATAATGTGAACGCTGGCCTGCTTACCTACCCGGTATTAATGGCTGCCGATATCATTATCCATAAAGCAACCAAAGTACCAGTTGGTAAAGACCAGGAACAACACTTGGAAATGGCCCGCACCTTTGGCAACCGTTTTAACCGGCTGTATAACCACGATTACTTTCCTGAGCCTTTTGCATTTAATTACAGCAGCAACCTGGTGAAAATTCCGGGATTGGATGGTAAAGGTAAAATGGGCAAATCAGAAGGGGAGGGTAATGCCATTTTCCTTTGCGATACCCCGGAAGCCATCAAAAAGAAAGTAATGCGCGCCGTTACCGATGGCGGGCCAACAACCGAAAATCAAACTAAACCCCAGGAAATTCAGAATTTGTTTGATTTGATGAAGGTAGTATCATCTGCCGATACCGTTGCCCATTTCGACGATTTGTATAATAAAATGGCTATCCGTTACGGCGACCTTAAAAAGCAGCTTACCGAGGATATGATCATCGCTACGGCGCCCATCCGCGACAGGATAAACGCCATTGCAGGCGATGCAGATTATTTAAGGAAGGTAGCCGCCATGGGCGAAGAAAAAGCCCGCGCAAGCGCATCAAAAACTATCAGGGAAGTACGGGAAATTATAGGGTTTAAGAAATTTTAAGTTGTCTGAAACCGGAATTAAACGAATTAAGGAATTTTCAGAATTTAAAGAAACGGCCCTTTATAGGGCTTTTTTGATATTTAAAAAGTTGAAATAATAAAGTATTGAGCCTTTTAAAATTCAAGTAATTCTGTAAATTCGACAAATTACGGTTCAGACAAAAACTCATTGACATCACATGCACATAGCTATTGTAGGAAATATTGGCGCCGGTAAAACCACGCTGACTGAAATGCTGGCCCATAACTACGGCTGGGAACCGCTTTTTGAAGCCGTAGATAATAACCCCTACCTGGAAGATTTTTACAGCGATATGAAACGCTGGAGCTTTAACCTGCAAATTTATTTCCTGAACAGCCGTTACCGCCAGATCATCGATATTCAGAAAACAGGCCGCAATATTTTACAGGACCGGACTATTTACGAGGACGCCTACATATTTGCCGAAAACCTGCACGATATGGGGCTGATGACCACCCGCGATTATCAAAACTACGAATCGATATTTGAGAATATTACCGAGTTTATAAAGCCGCCAGATTTGCTGGTTTACCTTAAAGCATCGGTGCCAACCCTGGTAAGCAACATACAGCGCCGCGGCCGCGAATATGAAATAGGCATCCGCCTGGATTACCTGTCAAAACTGAACGAGAAATACGATAAATGGATCAAAAATTACAAGCTGGGCAAATTGCTGATCCTCGATAAAGACAACCTCGATTTCGCAAATAAAACAGAGGATATGGCCACCATAGTTCAGTTGATTGAACGGGAAATTAATGGGTTGTTTTAAATCGGGTTCGGGTTGCCTGTGGCGTGTTGCGGGCTGCCTGAGCAATTTTGATAGTATATTTAACGTTTACTGATTGCTGCAAATACACGCAACCGGCAACAGGCATCCCGCAACAGAAAAATGAAAATCCTTGGTATAATTCCCGCACGCTACGCGTCCTCCCGTTTTCCGGGAAAGCCTTTAGTTGACATTGCCGGTAAAAGCATGATTCAAAGGGTTTATGAGCAGGTTAAGAAATGCGTTGATGTTGCCGAGGTAATAGTGGCTACTGACGATAGCCGCATATTTGACCATGTACAAGCCTTTGGGGGAGTTGCGGTTATGACAGCCGATGACCACCAAAGCGGTACCGACCGTTGTGCCGAAGTTGCCTCCTTACATCCCGAATATGATGTCATCATTAACATCCAGGGCGATGAACCGTATATCGACCCGGAACAAATTACCAAGCTGGCGGCTTGCTTTAACGATGCCGGTACCCAAATAGCTACATTGATAAAAAAGATACTGACCATGGAAGAGCTGTTTAACTACAACTCGCCTAAAGTGGTTATCAATAAATTGTCAGAAGCCATATATTTTTCAAGAGCAACGCTGCCGCATATTCGCGCACAGGAGCCGGATAACTGGCTTGAGTTTTATACTTATTTTAAGCACATAGGAATTTATGGCTACCGGGCAGATGTGCTGCAGCAAATTACCAAACTCCCCATCTCGGGCCTCGAAAAAGCCGAAAGCCTGGAACAACTGCGCTGGATTGAAAATGGCTACCGCATAAAAGTTGCCGAAACAGAGCTGGAAACACATGCGGTGGATGTACCGGCTGATTTGGAAAAATTGAATTTGTTTAAATAACTATATACCTAAGCAAGCTAAAAACTTACGAAGTTTTTAAAACTTCGTAAGTTTGGTTCACTTGCATATGATGGGTAAGTAAGCCTTCAGCCTTAGGCTTTTCGTTTTCAGCTTTTTACCTGTTTTCCAGCACAGCAAACTTACTCCCGTAATCATTTAGCTCATCCCGGAATTGTTTATGCAGCCCGGTTTCGTTGTACGCTTTGGTGGTTTCTGCCAATCCATTCAACACATAAAGCTGAAATTGTACTTCGCCAACGTTAAGAGCCTCGGGTTTGTCTTTTAATAGGGTATAATTATACGCAAGTTGGTCGGTAAGGTAATTGCCTATACCTTTGGCGTAGCGGTTGGCCAGCTCTTTATCGTTGAGTTTATAGGCTAATTGCGCCAATAATAACTTGCGATGCGCGGTGTCAATATTAGGATTGATATCGGGCATTTCCTGGTCGAATTTGTGCAGGGCATTTAGCGCCAGGTCGTTATGGCCATCTTTGATCAGGCCTTGGGCCAGATCGTGGAAAGTGGTTTCCAGGTAAGGGTAAAACTGGGTTTTGCTTACATCGTCCAGGTAGCGGGCATGTTTAAAATTGCCATATTTAAACTTGTTCATTACGTTATTGTACATCACCAGGCTGTTTACCTTGCCTAACTGGTCGTGTATGGCAGTATCGGCTTTAAATGGGATGAGGTGATAGGTAAAACCCTCTTTATACAAGTACGGCTCCATGCCAATCATATATTCAGGGCTTACGCCAATGGTAAAACATACCGGCCGTTTCCATTCGTTATGTGCCAGCAGGTCAATTATGGCCAGCTTATCTTTGTATAGGTAATCGCCTTTGTATTGCCATTCCATGCTGTTGGTTAGCTTATCTTTTTGCTGTGGGGTTACCACACCATTTTTTATAAGTTGATTGGGGTTAACTGTTAGTTTAAAGTTTTTGGTGGGCAGGTAATTCATACTCTCGCCGCTTTGGTATTGAACTTTAGTGCGTTCATCATCAGACGTGATGAAGTCAAATACCTCTTTTAGGTCGACCGGGCCGGGTATTTTGGCATCGTTATAAGCCATAAAATCGCGCACGCCCTGTTTGTATTTATCAAAAGGCATGGTAATTGGCAACGGGGCCGATTGGTTCATCGGTTTTTGCATCTGGCGTATGTACCAATCGCCGCTAAAGAGGCTGGTACATACAATACGTACATCGGGCCGCACGCCTTCAACCTCCTGGTTGTACCAAAGGGAGTACGTGTCATTATCGCCATTGGTAAACAGGATGGCATTTTTAGGGCACGATATAAGGAAATTATAAGCCATATCATGCGCCGTCATCTTAGTCGACCGGTCATGACCGCCCCATTCCTGTTTAGCCATTAAAACCGGCGCAACCAGCAAACAAACCGCTACAGATGCAAATGCCGCGCCTTTGGCGTTTACTTTATATTTTATAAAATCATTAATAGCCAGCACGCCCAGGCCTATCCAAATGGCAAAGGCATAAAAGGAACCCACATAGGAGTAATCGCGTTCGCGCGGTTGTATATTAGCCTGGTTGACGTATAGTACAATGGCCAGCCCCGTAAAAAACCACAGCAAACCGATAACCATGGCATCGGCTTTTTTACGTTTAATATGGTAGGCCATGCCTAATAAACCAATCACTAAAGGCAAGGCATATAAAGGAGTATAGGTATTGGAACTGGTTACCGATTTGGGCAGGTGTTTGCTGCCATCAAACCAACCCGATGTCCAGTTACCATCTATTGATACTGCGCTGGTTTGGCCGTCGGCATCATTGTAGCGGCCAACAAAATTCCATAAAAAGTAGCGCCAGTACATCTGGTACATTTGCCAGCTTAACATCCACTTCATGTTATCGGCAAAGGTAGGGCTTTGGTCATCGGCCAGTTGCAGCCATTGTTTGTAAAACTGCACGTTTTGAGCATATTGCGGGTCGCCCTGGGTGCTGTGCATGCGGGGGATCAGTGTATTATGATCGTAAGTATTGATCAGTTTTTTGCCGCTTACTTCGTACCTATCGGCGCCCTTACGGTAAAGGTTTTTACCTTCCTGCTGATCGGTAAGTTTGGCATCAAAGTAGGGGCCGTAAAGGAGCGGCGTTTCGCCATACTGGATGCGGTTAAGGTAATCGTTAAGGGTAAAAGCATTATCCGGGTGCGAGTTGTTCAGATCGGTATTAGCAGTAGCCCGGATGGGGATATAAAAGAACGATCCGTAGCCGAAGTAAATGAAGGCTAAACATATCAGCACCAGGTTTAACGCCGGCTTTTTATGGCGGATACTGTACCAGGTACCTAAAGCTAATGAGGCCACAATCAGCATTATAAAGCACATAGCGCCGCTGCCAAAACCCAGGCCAAGGCTGTTTACAAAAAACAGGTCGAAGTATGCCGCGAATTTGATGGTGTATTCCCGGATGCCATACTGTACCAGTGCCAGCAACACAATGCTCAGCATAAATACGGCTATCCCACTTTTTAGTGTAGGATTTTTATACCTGCGGAAATAATATACCATGGTAATAGCCGGAATGGTTAATAGGTTGAGCAGGTGGATGCCTATGGATAAGCCCATAATGTAGGCTATCAACACTATCCACTTATCGGCGCCGCGTTCATCAGCGTGTGCATCCCATTTTAAAATGGCCCAGAATACTACAGCAGTACACAACGACGAAAGCGCGAATACAATGGTCTCTACCGCCGAGAACCAAAATGTATCGGTAAAGGCAAAAGCTAAAGAACCAACCAGGCCGGCCCCCATTATCGCAATCAGTTGCGATGATGTGATTGTTTCGCCTTTGGCGATAAGCAGCTTTTTTGCCAGTGCGGTAATTGTCCAGAACAAAAACATTACCGTGGCAGCGCTTGCAAGGGCCGATCCGAGGTTGGTAAAATAAGGTACTTTGGTATTATCGCCCATGGATAGCAGCGAAAACACTTTGCCCAGCATGGCAAACATAGGGTAACCCGGCTGGTGCGATACCTGCAGCCGGTAGGCGCAGGCTATAAATTCGCCGCAATCCCAAAAGCTTACCGATGGCTCAAGGGTTAAAACATAGGTGGCCATGGCAATTACCAGGCAAAACCAGCCCAGCAGGTTATTGATTTTGTTGTACTGCATCATAAATAAGGTTGTAAATGTTTTGTCATATGTTATATGGGGTACAATTTCGAAGTAAAATGTCAAAGCGCCATGGGCGTTAACATCTGCTTAACATCTTTTAACAAAATTTAACTTAGTGATTTTGAGCAGGTAGGTAAGGGCATTGCACTATATAACCCAATAAACAACCATCAATAAATTTGGAGCAAAAAAAAATCAACATTATTAAACATAAGCCGTAGAAAGGATTTAAGCCTGTTGAACAAAAGCCTGACAGCAGAGGACGGCAATGGCTGGTTAACCAATAGGAAAACAGCATAATAATCATCAATTAATGAATTGTAGCTTTTGGGTAAATCATTCAAGTTTTCAATATTTTGGCCGCTATTGCTCTTTCTTTTGCTTAAATTACAAAAAATACACCGGGATAAACCTTTTCAGTCATGAAAACCAGACAGCATCATTTTATCAATAATAAGTGGATTGACTTCAACGACAATAGCGAAATTGACCCAACCAAATGCCAGCTTGTGTTTGTATTTGGCGCCGCCCAGCTAATTACTGTGCCGGCAGTGTATGAGTATCTGAAAATAAAATATCCCGTTGCTGATATTGTTTTTTCCTCAACTTCGGGCGAGATACTGGACAGCGAGGTGTATGACGAAAGTATTGTGGTTACTGCCATTGAGTTTGAAAAATCGGCCATCGTGTGCGCCTCAACCCACGTTAACCAGTATGCCAAAAGTTGTGAAGTAGGGGCATACCTGATGTCGCAGCTTGATAAAGATGGGCTGATTTGTGTTTTTGTGATATCCGATGGTACTTACATCAACGGCAGCGAACTGGTTTATGGTTTTAACAATATTAATCCAAACAATGTACCCGTAACAGGCGGCCTTGCCGGCGACGCGGCGCGTTTTAGCAGCACATTTACCGGGCTTAACCAGGTTCCCGCGCAAGGCAATGTGATAGCTATTGGTTTTTACGGCGATCACTTGCACATTGGGCATGGCTCAAGCGGGGGTTGGGACGAGTTTGGCCCGCAGCGTACGATCACCAAATCAGATAAAAATGTTTTGTTTGAGATAGATAAAAGGAGCGCGCTCGACCTGTATAAGGAATATTTAGGCGAGTATGTAAAGGAGCTTCCGGGTTCTGCCTTGTTGTTTCCGTTATCATTAAGTATAGCGGGATCTGATAAAAAATTGGTACGTACCATTTTGAGCGTAAATGAGGATGAAAAGTCGATGACTTTTGCAGGTAACCTGCCCGAGGGTAGTAATGTGCGCCTCATGAAAGCCAATTTTGATAAGCTTATCAATGCCTCGTCAACGGCAGCATCTGATGCAAACGACAGTTTGGCGGCAACCGGTCTGGCTATCATGGTAAGTTGCGTTGGGCGTAAGCTGGTGCTTAACGAGCGTACTGATGAAGAGCTGATGGCGGCAAAAGAAATTTTTGGCGATAATACAGTTATCGCGGGCTTTTACTCCTATGGTGAGCTATCGCCTTTAAACAAAGGCTCAAATTGCGAACTGCATAACCAAACCATGACTATTACCACATTTACCGAAAGATAATATGGAGTACCACCCGCTGTTAAATAAGCAAATAAAGAAAAACCTGCCGGCCACGTATCTGCACGATGCCGGTTTTTTGCAGTTTCTTAACGCTATAAATAACAGTTTCAACAACTTCGACAAATCAATAAAGCTGGCCGATCATGCTTTTAATATCAGTGAACGCGAATACCTGGCGGTAACGGATGATCTTAGACAGCAAAATGAGATCAAAAAAAGATCTATACAGCAATTGAAGGAAGCTATAAAAGCGCTTAACCCCGATGTTGAGCTAAACCTTTCCGATTCGGATGATGACCTCATCCATATCATCAGCTTTTTGCAGGAACGTATAACCAAGGCCAAGGAACTGGAAGTAGAGCTTATTCAATCAAAGGAACTGGCCGAAAAAGCGGCGATGGCCAAAGCGCAGTTTTTGAGTATCATGAGCCATGAAATACGTACGCCGATGAATGCGGTAATAGGGTTTACCCATCTGCTCATTCACCAGGACCCCAAGCCCGAGCAAAAAGAGTTTTTAGGCTTTTTAAAATTTTCGGCCGAAAACCTGCTGGTGCTGATTAATGACATACTAGATTTTAGCAAAATTGAGGCTGGTAAAGTTGAATTTGAACAAGTTGATTTTAGCATAACCGATCTGATTAAAAATATCCGCCTTTCTCTGCTGCAAAAAGCAAACGAAAAAAACATTCAGATAAAACTGATGATGGATCAGGATTTGCCCAATGCTATCATCGGCGACCCGGTGCGGTTAGGACAGATATTAACCAATTTGATAAGCAATGCGGTAAAGTTTACCGATAAAGGCCGGGTTACTATTACTGCGGCTTTAGCCTGTAAGGATGGTGATAACTCTACCATTGATTTTGAAGTTACCGATACCGGCATAGGGATTAAGCCCGACAAAATTGAATATATTTTTGATAGCTTCAGCCAGGCCAGCACAGATACAACCCGAAAATATGGCGGCACAGGGCTGGGCCTAACTATTACAAAGCGCCTTTTGCAGTTGCTGGGTACCGATATAAAAGTAAAAAGCGAAATTGGCGTTGGATCTGTTTTTAGCTTTAGCCTGGTATTTAAAAACAGCAAAAGGCACCTAAGCAGCACATCAGACAGCGACGAATTTTACGCATTAAAAAGCCTGAAAGGCACCAGGTTACTTATAGCCGAGGACAACCAGATTAATGTAATATTGGCAAAGCATTTTATGAAGCAATGGGATGTGGAGTGTGATGTAGCCGAGAATGGCGAAATTGCACTGATGCTGGTACAAACCCATAATTACGATATGGTACTGATGGATTTACAGATGCCCGAAATGGATGGCTATCAAACTACCGCGGCAATACGTAATTTAGGTGACGAAAAGTATAAAAATTTGCCCATTATAGCCCTTACAGCATCGGCCATGCTGGATATTCAGGATATGGCGTTCACTGTTGGGATGAATGATTATGTGAGCAAGCCATTTAACCCGAACGAGCTTCACCGCAAAATAGCTTTGTACAGCAGGCAGAAGGCAGATATGTAACTATCGTTATTTCACTTAGTTAAATTTTATCAATTTAAATTTTGATAAAATGTCGTTACCCGTTTCGTTTTTTCTCCACAAGTACTCCAAAGCCTGAAAATTTTCTTACTTTTGTATCCCGTACACAAACATTTGGTTCCGGCATAAAACCGAGGCCATTTTTCAAAAAAATCATGACTAAATATATTTTTGTTACGGGTGGCGTTACCTCGTCTTTAGGGAAAGGTATTATCTCAGCCTCATTAGCCAAATTACTTCAATCGCGCGGTTACCGTGTTACTATCCAAAAGTTTGACCCCTATATCAATATTGATCCGGGAACATTGAACCCTTATGAGCATGGCGAATGCTACGTAACCGAGGATGGTGCCGAAACAGATTTAGACCTTGGTCATTACGAACGCTTTTTAAATACCCCAACATCAAAAGCCAATAATATTACCACTGGCCGCATTTATCAAAATGTGATCAATAAAGAGCGTGAAGGTGCTTTTTTAGGTAAGACAGTACAGGTGGTACCACACATTACCGACGAAATTAAACGCAATTTCCGCATCCTTGGCGAAAGCGGCGATTACGATATTGTAATTACCGAATTGGGTGGTACAGTTGGTGACATCGAATCATTGCCATATATCGAGGCCGTACGCCAGTTCAGGTGGGAGATAGGCTCGGGTAACTCATTGGTTATTCACCTTACTTTGGTTCCTTTTTTGGCTGCAGCAGGCGAGTTGAAAACCAAACCAACCCAGCACTCGGTAAAAATGTTGTTGGAATACGGCATTCAGCCGGATATTTTGGTTTGCCGTACCGAGCATCACCTGAATATGGATATCCGAAAAAAAATTGCGCTTTTCTGTAACGTAAATATTAACGCGGTTATTGAATCTATTGATGCATCAACCATTTACGATGTGCCTTTGCTGATGCTGAAAGAGCAGCTGGATAAAACGGTGTTGACCAAATTAAAATTATCGCACAAAAATGAACCAAGCCTGGATAACTGGAAAGATTTCCTGGGCCGTTTAAAAAACCCTACCGCAGATGTACGCATTGCCCTGGTAGGTAAATATGTAGAATTGCCTGATGCTTACAAATCCATCACCGAAGCATTTATACATGCCGGCGCCACCAAGGAGTGTAAGGTAAGGGTTGAATATATCCCTTCAGAAAGCTTAACGCCCGAGAACGCTATAGAAAAGCTTAAAGGTATGCACGGAGTACTGGTTGCACCTGGTTTTGGCGAGCGCGGTTTTGAAGGTAAAATTGAAGCTATCCGTTATGTTCGCGAAAATAACATACCCTTCTTTGGTATCTGTTTGGGTATGCAATGCGCGGTTGTGGAGTTTGGCCGTAATGTTTTGGGCCTTAAAAACGCCAACAGTACCGAAATGAACCCCGATACCCTTCATCCGGTTATTGGTATGATGGAGGATCAAAAAAGCATCACCAATAAAGGCGGCACCATGCGCCTTGGCGCCTATGCCTGCGAATTGAAAAAGAACAGCAAGGCTGCGGCGATATATGGCAAAACCAGCATATCCGAAAGGCACCGCCATCGTTACGAGTTTAATAATGTTTATTTAAAACAGTATGAAACCGCCGGTTTAATCCCTTCCGGAATTAACCCCGAGAACAATTTGGTTGAGGTTGTAGAGTTAAAAAATCACCCGTTTTTTTTGGGTTCGCAATTTCATCCCGAATTAAAATCAACAGTTGCAAATCCGCACCCACTTTTTATTAACTTTGTCGCCGCTTCACTGGCTTATGCCCGTAAGAAATAAGTAATTGTACGATACAATATAATGGATAAAAATACTTTCACAGGATTATTCCTGATTATGGCTATCATAGCCGGCTCAATTTACTTTTTAAAGCCGAATGAAGCCGAATTGAAAAAAGAACGCCTGGTACAACACCAGGATTCGGTAAAAAAGGGCTTATTAAATAAAACAAGTACGCCGATTGCCGCTAAGCTTGATACCACCAAAGCCGTTGTAAAAACTGTAGCCGATTCGGCAACGTTAAAAAGCCCCTTTGGAGCTGCATCAGTAGGTGCCGACAAATTAATTACGATAGAAAACCAGGAGTTATTGGTTAAACTAAACACCAAAGGTGGTAAGGTAGCATCTGTTGAGTTAAAGAATTATAAAACCTTTGATAAAAAGCCGCTAATACTGTTCAGTGGCGATAAAGATCATTTTGGCCTGAATTTTAACGTTGGCGCTAAAAACATCAATACCGACGAGTATTATTTTACACCAAGCGGTACCGATTTAAAGGTAGCCGAAAAAGATTCGGCTTCCATTACCCTGCGTTTAAGCTACAGCCCAACACAGTACATTGATTATGTATATAGCTTAAAAGGTACCGGCTTTAAATTAGGCCTTACCATTAAGCCAACCGGCCTTGATGGCGTTATGGCCAACAGCAGCAATCTTAACCTGAACTGGGCAGCCAGCCTGCACAAACAGGAAAAGGATATGAAACAGGAGCGCCAGTATACAACTGTTTACTATTATAATACAGATGGCGATGTTGATTATTTAAGCGAATCCAAAGACGATCAGAAAGAGGTCAGCGATAAAAAGATGACCTGGGTTGCTTTTAAACAGCATTTTTTCTCTGACGCGCTGGTGGCTAAAAACGGGATAAGCAAATCAAATTTTGCAGCAGTAACCGATGTGGCCGATACTACAGACGTTAGGCAGATGAAGGCCGATTTAACATTGGTACGTTCGGCCGATGGCAGCGTTCCTTTGGAGTTTTATTTTGGCCCTAACCGCTATTCAACGCTTAAAGCGCAGGGATCAGATTTACAGAAACTGGTTAACCTGGGCTGGGGACCTTTGAAATACATTAACCAGTTTGCGGTATTGCCGTTGTTTAACTTCCTGAACCAATTTAACTGGAACTATGGATTAATCATTTTGATACTCACAATTGCCCTTAAGCTGGTATTATCGCCGCTTACTTACAAATCATACCTGTCAATGGCCAAAATGCGCGTGCTGAAGCCCGAGATGGATGAAATAAAGGCGAAGGTAGGAGAGGATAACCCAACGCTTTTACAACAGGAGTACCTGAAGCTTTACAAAAAAGCGGGAGTAAACCCATTGGGCGGCTGTTTGCCATTGGTAATACAGATGCCAATTGTTATCGCCTTCTTTAAGTTTTTCCCAAGCTTATTTGAGCTGCGCGGACAAAGCTTTTTATGGATGCATGATTTATCAACTTACGATTCGGTAATTAAATTTGCCCCCATTATGGGTGTCGACCACATCAGTTTGATGTGTTTGCTGATGACCATTTCTACTTTGATCTATACGTATTTCAATAACCAGATTTCGGGAGCTACCGGGCAAATGAAATATATCGGTTACATTACACCGCTTATATTTCTGATTACCCTGAATAGCTATCCTTCGGGTTTGAATTATTACTACTTCCTGGCCAACATGCTTACCTTTTTACAGCAATACCTGATTAAATTCATGGTTGATGATAAAAAGATTCATGCCCAGATCCAGGAAAACAAAAAGAAACCCGAGGAAAAGAAAAAGAAATCAGGTTTCCAGGCTCGTATGGAAGAAATGATGAAAAACCAACAACAAGCTAAAAAGTAAAATTCGGCTAAAGATTAAGATGAAAAGATCCCGGGAGGTTAGCCTTTCGGGATCTTTTTTTTGCGCCCGGCAGTTTGATATTCCAAATCTCGGCATAAACCATTATTCCAAATTCCGCCGAATAAAGGCGTCGGTTCCTCGAACATTGAGGTTGCGGAAAAAAGGGCCCTCTGTTTAAGAGAACCCTTTGATTTAACCTGTCTTGCTAACTGGTTTATGAAATATGCCCGAATAAAGGCGGTTATTGTAACGCCTAATTAAGGCCCCATCCGTAACGTACGCGGAATACACCCGAACTGTTTACTGTGGTTAAGGTGATATTAGTGCCGCTTCCTCCGCGGGTTTGAATGCTATAGCTGTCGTTGTCTCTTAACCCCGGCCAATAAATGCTTGCAACCCTATCATTCCGGAATACATTGCTGGATCCTACTATGTAAGCAATTTCGTTATCCGCCTGAGAGCCGTTTTGATAATCTTTATGGCTATTCATTGTCGCCCCGAACTCTGTAACTACCGTCCTGGCGCCGTAGCTCCCAAATCTGCTTCTCCAGTCACTTTCCCAACCCGAAGTAGATCTTGTTGCCCAATAGGCATAATTGTGTAAGGCCAGCAGGCATGATGTGAATCGGCTATCGGCACCCACGCCGGTAACGTTTTCAGAATAACCGGTACCACTCAAAATAATCCGCCCTTTAGCAACACTGGGGTACCTGGACAGCCACTGCGCATATATCGATGTTAAATCGGATAAATTGTAACCATAAGGTTCGTTAAATACTTCGAAGTAAACATTGCCGTTGCTGCCATATTTATTAACAACTGTTTGCCACATCGTCCAGAAAGCGTTGATGTCATCAATCTTCCCGTCCCTGGCCGATGAGCTTTCCCAACAACACAAAATTACCTTCATGCCTTTACTAAGGGCCTTGTCTATTGCCCCTGTATAAGCGCCCCACCACGATTCAGCCACACTTGGCGGATTAATTGGCAATCTTACTGTGTTGACGCCGGACATGTTAGTTTGAAAGCCCGACAAAATCGCGTTCGCTTTGGCCGAGACAGTATTATAGTCGTCGGATGCCGTCAAGCCGGATGGAATAACCCATCCGTCTACGAAGTTGTCACGGCCGTCGGCCCAGTTCACTCCTGCAATAGATGCTGCTCCGACTGCGAGGGTTGTTTTTGTGGTTGCCGGTTTGGCGTCGGTTGTGGCTTCTGGCGAAACTTCAGCGCGCTGCTTGGCACAGCCAAAAAAAAGATAAACTGTACTAAATAAAATTAAGGTCTTTCTCATGTGGTTTTTTTAATGTATAATGAATTGGTTAGCAAGCGATTCAAAAAAAACGACCTGAAAAAGGGTGCCAACGTCTACAACATAGCATTCGTCTATGAGATAGAAGCAAGAAAAAACGGTATTTACGACAACAGGCGTTGCCTTTTTAGGTAGTTATAATTTGTTCCTAAATTAGATAGGAATAAACAAGTGAAGTGAGGGACAAACTCACAATTTATAAGGGATAAATCTGACAATATTGAACCATTCGAAAGAACCTGATAGGTAATGTGTTATGGATGGTGCGCGACTTTGCATTTGCATCGCGGGCGGGTTGTAATTTTAATGATACAAATAATCTTTAATCACTATAACATTTTTTTAATTTAGAAGTTGTTTTGTTATCAAGAAAGTTTAATGATAAAACCTCCCGTTCCGGAAAACGAAAATGAGCGCCTTGCCGCTTTAAATTCTTACCAAATTCTGGATACTTTGCCAGAGCAGGGTTTTGACGAAATTACTTTGATAGCATCTGAAATTTGCCAAACGCCTATTTCATTGGTTAGCTTAATTGATAACGACAGGCAATGGTTTAAATCAAATAAAGGCCTGGAGGTTACTCAAACGCCCAAAGAACTTGCTTTTTGCGCCCATGCCATTTTGGAGCCGGAAAAAGTGATGGTAGTTACCAATGCGCAGGCCGATGAACGATTTGCCGATAATCCATTGGTTACAGGTACGCCACAGGTTGTTTTTTATACGGGTGTGCCGCTGATTAATCCCGATGGTTATGCTCTGGGTACGTTGTGCGTTATTGATCATAAAGCCCGCCAGCTCAATAACGCGCAAATACTTGCCCTTAAAGCACTGGCCAACCAGGTGGTGGCGCAGCTTGAACTTAAAAAGAAAGTTAACGAACTTGATGCAGCCCGGCTCCAACTGGAAGAGTCGAATCAATATCTTGAAAAATTTGCCATAATGGCGGCCCATGATATTCGCAATCCGCTAACCAATATTTTGCTCACGGGCCAGGTATTAAAAGATAGGTTTAAAGACAACCTTGATGAAAAAGGGAATAAATTCCTGGATATCATTAATGCATCGTCTTATAAATTAATCTCGTTGCTCGAAAAGATGCTCGACTATTCAAAATCGAGTAAAGTGCTGATGCAGAACAGGGTGGAAGTTGAAGTGATGCGCCTATTAAATGATGTACTTAAAATGGTAAATGTGCCCGCTGATTTTACTATCAACATATCATCGCGGCCTATCAAAATTACCACATCGGTTGTGACGTTTGAACAGATCATGACCAACCTGATCAATAACGCTATCCGCTACAACAACAAAGCAGAGGGCGTTATAAAAATTGAATTTACCGCCGATAACTGGTTTTACACTTTTAACATTACCGACAACGGGATTGGTATTGCCCCGGAAAACTACACCAAAATATTTGAACCCATGACCACCCTGGGCATCAAAGACCGGTTTGATGAAGATGGTTCGGGCATTGGCCTGAGTACTGTGAAGGGCTTAGTTGAGGCATTAGGGGGTACTATAAAAGTTAACTCGGTTATTGATGAGTTTACTGCGTTTACTTTTACGCTGAAAAGGTAGACTTAAGGCCAGCGTACAACTTACGAAGTTTTAAAAACTTCGTAAGTTTGAGTATGTTTGCTTATCAGAATTTTCAAATCTAAGCCGTGAAAATCAATCTAAATACCTGCTATCACTTATATAACAGAGGAAACAATAAAGATCTTATTTTCTTTGAAGCTGAAAACTATTCTTACTTTCTTGAACAGTTTAAGAAGCATGTATTGCCATTTTGTGAAGTTTTTTCATATTGCTTAATGCCTAATCATTTTCACTTTTTTATCAGGGTAAATGATAAAGAGTTGTTTGAAAGAGGCATAAAGAATTTCTTTATTTCGTATTCAAAAGCAATAAATAAAAATACAATCGTGTTGGAGCCCTATTTCAGGGAAGGTATAAAGTTTCAGAAATAGATTCCAATAGTTACTTTACTAAGATCATTGTTTATATTCATCAAAATCCGGTGGTAGCTGGTCTTGTAAAACGGATGGAAGATTATAAGTATTCATCATACAATGCTTATTTGGCGAATAAACAAACTGTTATAAACAGGCAAGAAGCAATAGATTGGTTTGGCGGATTGGAAAGTTTTATCAGTCATCATAGCACAATTGTAAAAGATGGCGACTTATCCAAGTACATGTGAACTCATTGCTTGCATGTTGTATAGAAACTTACAAAGTTTTTAAAACTTCGTAAGTTAAGGGTGCTTATTAATTACATGGCTCCACAATTTGCCTGATATCCAAATATATGTGAGTTCATTACTTGCGGGGCGTATAAAAACTTCGTAAGTTTGACCCGTTTAGTAGGTTTGTTTAATATTTATACGGTTTCACGGTAGCACATGAACAGGCACAATTTGCATCGGTGATGCCCAGCTTCTTTAAAAAGAACTGGTAGAAACCAATACGGTCTGTCATCCCAAAGTTGTCACCTTTGCCACATTCTACATCTCCGTTAACAATATTAATGGTCATGCCAAAGCCTGGTGTGGTACGGCCGTTTGCTTTATCATTGGCGGTTGGCTGCCATTTGCCGGTCATTACATCATGGGCCGATGGTTTGTGGGTTTCAGGCGTCATCCAGAAATATATGGCAGCTTTAAAAGCTATTACCGGGTCTTGTTCTACCAATTCGGGATTATTAAGCAGGATTTTTGAATTGCCAAAAATAATGTTCGAGGCAAAGCCATAATTGCCGTTGTAGCTTAGCTGCATAGGGCCGCGGCCATAGTACTTTTTACCTTTAACAGCGGGGTATTCGTCGCTGTCGGATATGTAAACATTTGAGGTGTTGTCTTCATGTATCAGCATCAATCCATCGTTGTAACTTCCGTTCATGCCGTGGCGTGTTTCGTGGGCTATCTGTGCAAAAAAAGCGGCTAGTTCTTTTTTGTTGATATCGGCCGCCGAGGCTGTGCAAAAATCTCCATAGTCAACGGTAAAAACGCTGTCTGGTTTCTTTTTGGCCCATTCTTCGTTCCAATCACCGTCCTGGCGTGCAACGGAATCTTTCCCGGTTTTTTTATCGGTGCGGATAAATTGATAAACCGATACTGCCCTGCGTGATATTTTTACTTTAACCTGCCCTAATTCGTCTGCTGCTTTAATAAACGCGGCGTAAGTATAAAATTTATTGCGTTGAGGGAAAAGATCATTAAACTGTTTTTCGGTAAGGATACTACTGATGGATGCTTTAGGAGCTGTTATTACCGTGCTGGCGGTATCCGGATTTTTTTTAGCCCCGGTACTGCCGCCGCAGCTAACAGACGATACAACCACGGCCGTGGCCGCAAGAAACAATAGCTTAGATGATAATATGATCGATTTCATGATTTTTTATAAATAAACAATTTTGACTATATTATAGTTGCAAGTTTAACGCTATCATTTTATAAAAGCATTTTATATGTAAAAATTACACAAAAGAGTTGTGATATAATATTGGAATTGCGCTATTTGTTTTCTGGTAAAATTGATATATTCACTTTGGCTGAACGAGGTATGAAAAGAATTCATGAAGATATATACTAAAACAGGAGATAAGGGGTTTACATCATTAATAGGCGGCACAAGGGTAGCTAAATACCATTTGCGGATAGAGAGCTATGGTACTGTTGACGAACTAAACTCCTACATTGGCCTCATTCGCGACCAGGATATTACCGGTCATGATAAAGAGATATTGAAGCAGATACAGGACAGGTTGTTTACAATAGGCTCCTGCCTGGCGGCGGATCCCGAACGATCAAAAATGGTGATCCCGGATTTGCACATGCAGGATGTGGAGCTACTTGAAAAGGAAATGGACAGCATGAATGAACAATTGCCCGAGCTGCGTCATTTTATTTTGCCGGGTGGCAGTAATGCCATTTCGTTTTGCCATATTGCAAGATGTATATGCAGGCGTGCCGAACGGATAACCGTTGAGCTGGCTACAGAGAGTACAGTGGATGAAAAAGTGAATATTTACCTGAACAGGTTAAGCGATTACCTGTTCACTTTGGCCCGTAAGATTGGAAATGATAGTAAAGTGCCTGAAAATCAATGGATACCGAGGATTTGATAATGTGAAAAAAAATATTGATATTCCACTTAAAAATATTATAGTTTTGCGAAAAAGTTAATTTACTGATAAATTATAAAATATAGAGAAATATGTATTGGACACTTGAACTTGCATCGCATCTTGAAGATGCACCATGGCCCGCAACAAAAGATGAATTAATTGATTACGCTATCCGTTCCGGAGCTCCTGTTGAGGTGATTGAAAACCTGCAGGCACTGGAAGATGATGGTGAACCGTACGAAAATATAGAAGAGATATGGCCGGATTATC
Source organism: Mucilaginibacter sp. P2_A5 (assembly GCF_056404995.1). Taxonomy (NCBI): domain Bacteria; kingdom Pseudomonadati; phylum Bacteroidota; class Sphingobacteriia; order Sphingobacteriales; family Sphingobacteriaceae; genus Mucilaginibacter; species Mucilaginibacter sp. P2_A5. The sequence continues at coordinate 124,444 of NZ_JBFUCY010000004.1, read as the reverse complement.
CGACTAAAGATGATTTCTTTTTTAACGAAGACGAATACTAATCAGCATAAAAAAGCCTCTTTTTAGGGGCTTTTTTATTTAAGCCACATTTTTGGAATGATTTTAGTAATAAGCTTAACACATTTATCACTTAAAAACTTACTAAAATGAGAGGCTTATTGTACATTATCGCGGTTATCCTGGTATTAGGATGGCTATTCGGCTTTTTCTTTGGACACGCCGGAAATTTAATTCACATACTTTTAGTAATAGCTATTATAGCTTTACTATTAGGCGTTATCCGAAGAGCATAACAACCTTAGGTAAATAAAAAGCCATTAACCGACAGGTTAATGGCTTTTTTTATCCAGTAGTAATTCTGCAATCGCTATATCTTCAGGGAACGTAATCTTGATGTTTTCATGACTGCCCTCAGTAAGTTGAATGTCAATTCCGTTTTGCTCAACAACGCTGGCGTCGTCGGTAAATTTGGGGCTGAAGGCTTGTTCATAAGCTTTTCTTAATATGCCGGCTTTAAAGGTTTGGGGCGTTTGTACCAGGTAAACTTCGTCCCGCAATAAACTTACCGATTTATCGGCAGTGCCCTGCCTTACAGAATCGCGGCTTTTAACGGCTGTTACCGCGTTGCCGTGTTCGCTGGCATGATTGTATGATGTTTGTATAACAATGGCGCTGGTGAGTGGTCGCACAGCGTCGTGCACGGCAATCAAAGCATCGTCGTTGGCACTGATAGCGCTTAATCCGTATTTTACAGAATGAAAGCGTGTTTCGCCGCCGGCAACCAACCGGTGGGGTATGCCGAAACTGTATTTTTCGCACAACTCATGCCAGTATGCATGAAAATCTGGATGAAGCACAATTACGATGTTGGGGTTAACTCCCGAATTAAAAAACGCCAGCATAGTGTGCATTAATACAGGCAGACCGTTAACCAAAAGAAATTGTTTTGGTACCGCAGCCTGCATACGGGTACCCGAGCCCCCGGCTACTATTATAACATATTTAGATGTGAGATTTGAGATAGGTGTTTGGAGAATAGCGTCGGTCATTTTTTTCTGTTTAACCACTTAACCTGTCATGCTTCGTTCTTCAGCACGGCATATTCAATTTTCCTGTCATCCTGAGGAACGAAGGATCTATCAGCTTTGCATGGCCGATAGAAAAGTTCGCGAATAGATGCTTCGTTCCTCAGCATGACAGTTTTTTATTTTAGTAAATCTAAAACAAAAAAAATGAGATATAAGCTTTAGTCTCATATCTCAAATCTGATTATCTCAAATCTAAACTTATATAATCAGCATGGCATCGCCATAGCTGTAAAAGCGATATTTTTCTTTAACTGCAACTTCGTAAGCGTTCATTACATGCTCGTAACCGCCAAATGCCGATACCATCATCAACAGGGTTGATTCGGGCGTATGGAAGTTGGTGATCATGGAGTTTGCAATGCTAAAATCGTACGGAGGGAAAATGAACTTGCTGGTCCAGTCGTTGGCAGCTTTCAGTGTTTTACCCGCAGATACCGCCGATTCGATGGCGCGCATTGAGGTAGTGCCAACAGCGCATATCCGTGCTTTGCGCTCAATGCCGCGGTTTACAATGTCGGCTTGTTTTTGCTCGATAATAAACTGCTCCGAATCCATTTTGTGTTTGGTTAAATCCTCAACCTCAACCGGGCGGAAGGTTCCTAAGCCCACGTGCAGGGTAACTTCGGCAAAATCAACGCCTTTTAGCTCAAGACGTTTCATTAACTCGCGGCTGAAGTGCAAACCGGCGGTAGGGGCTGCAACAGCGCCTTCGTGTTTGGCAAAAATAGTTTGGTAACGTTCTTTATCTTCGGCTGTAGCTTTACGTTTAATGTATTTTGGCAGCGGTGTTTCGCCCAGGATTTCCACGTTGCGGCGGAATTCCTCGTCGGTACCATCAAACAAAAAGCGAATGGTACGGCCACGTGAAGTGGTATTGTCAACAACTTCGGCAATTAACAAATCATCATCACCGAAATATAATTTATTGCCTACGCGTATTTTACGGGCCGGATCAACCAGTACATCCCATAAGCGTAGTTCTTTGTTTAGTTCGCGTAATAAAAAAACTTCGATGGTAGCGCCTGTTTTTTCTTTATTTCCATACAAACGGGCAGGGAATACTTTAGTATTGTTAAGGATCATTACATCCTTATCGTCAAAATAATCAAGTACGTCTTTAAATATTTTATGCTCAATTTTGCCAGAATCCTTGTGTAATACCATTAAACGCGCTTCGTCGCGGGTAGCTGATGGGTTGTGTGCAATTAGTGACTCTGGTAAATTGAATTTAAATTGAGATAATTTCATGTTTGTGTATATGAATTTTCAGGGCGCAAATGTATGAATTTTTTTGTTAAATTCACGGATTTTTTTAAGGGTCTTCTTATTTTATAAACCTTTAAGTTTAATATTAAAATGCTGTAACTTAAACGCAGCAATACCGTCTAAAAAACAAAAACATTCAACCGGGTAAAATCTGTTCTTTTTAGCTTTTGCTACGGTGCAAATGCAGTAAGGTTAACCATTGAAACCAAAATAAGTTTATATGCTGTTTTTAAAACTTTTCGGGGAAAGCTTTTTGTTTGCTTTTGATGCACTAAAACAAAACAAAACCCGCACAACGCTTTCGTTGTTAGGTGTAACCATAGGCATATTTACCATTATAGCCGTATTTTCGGCAGTTGATACGCTGCGTAACAACCTGCAAAACAGCGTTAATAAATTAGGAAACAACAGCATTTACGTTGAAAAATGGCCCTGGGTAGGAGGTAGTGATTTTCCGTGGTGGAAATACTTGCGAAGGCCGGTGCCCAAGCTTAAAGATTTTAATGAGCTGTCGCGCCGCAGCCAAACTGCCGAAGCTTTATCGTACGAGATTAGCATCGATAACCGCACTATTAAATATAAAAGTAACACTGTTGACGGCGCGCAGATAGATGCGGCATCACAAGATCATAACAAAACCTGGAACTTCGATTTTGCCGAAGGGCGATATTTTACCGGGATGGAATCAAAAACAGGCGCCCCGATAACCGATATTGGTTTCGATATAGCCCAAAATCTTTTCCCGGCCGGTGATGCAATTGGCAAACAGATAAAAGTAATGGGCCGCTACGTTACCGTAGTTGGTGTGTTTTCAAAACAGGGAAAGGATATGTTGGGCATATCTACCGATAAGGAAGTTTTATTGCCGCTTAATTTTGCGCACAACCTGGTTGATATCCAGGCCGAAAATTACCATCCGTCCATCATTGTGCGTGGTAAAGATGGCATCCCCACCGATGATGTTGAAAGCGAGATCAAGGGCCTCATGCGTTCAATCAGGAGTTTAAGGCCAGGTGTGGAAGATAATTTTGCGCTTAACCGTACCACTATGCTAACCCAGCAATTGGATAGCGTTTTTAAGGTGTTAAACACAGGAGGCGCAATTATAGGTTTATTTTCGATGTTAGTTGGCGGGTTTGGTATAGCTAACATTATGTTTGTATCGGTAAAGGAGCGTACAAATATTATAGGCATCCAAAAATCATTGGGGGCTAAAAACTATTTCATATTATTACAGTTTTTAATTGAATCCGTATCGCTTTGCCTTATGGGCGGGTTAATAGGGTTGTTGTTTGTATACTTTTTAACGTTTGGCATTAAGGCGTTATTTGATGTGCAGGTGATACTTGGTGCTTCAAATATTATTACAGGTTTAAGCTTCTCGCTGATAACAGGTGTTTTATCAGGAATTATTCCGGCTTATTTTGCTTCGGTGCTTGACCCTGTTGAGGCAATACGAACTAACTAAAATATTAAATGAAAATTGTAATCCGTATTTCCATTTTTGCAGCCATTATAGCTGCCCCGGCATGTAATCAAGCCGCCAAACAGCCGGATACTGCTAAAACCGATACCACAGCTGTTAAAGTTGTTGATGCGAAAATTGCAGATACAACCAATACGGCCAACGTGTTCTCTGCCTATATCTCGCTTAAAAATCAATTCCTGAAATCGGATGTTGCCGGCATTAAAGCCGCCGCTTCAACACTTGAAAGTAAGCTTCTGGGCATAAAGGGCTGTGCCGAAACTGCTACACTTGCCAATGAAATAGCTACAACTGATGATATAAAAGATCAGCGCGCAGCTTTTTTAACGCTAAGTAGCGATGTGATTGCGCTGGTAAAAGGAAGCAGTATAAAAACCACAGCTATTTACGTTGATTACTGCCCTATGGCCGATGGTGGTAAAGGCGGCTATTGGTTATCTCTCGATAAAAAAATAGCAAATCCTTACTTTCCCGAACACATGAAAGAGTGTGGATTGGTGAAGGAACAGCTGAATTAATATAACTATTATTTACTGATTAACACCTACTGCGGGGTTATAATATTTGGCCGCTTTTTCAAACAGGGTTTCGGGTACAAAGGGCTTGGTGAGGTAATCACTCATGCCTGCTTCTAAAGCTTTGTTATAGGTTTCGGGCATGGCATCGGCTGTTAATGCGATAATAGGGATATCCGGGTGCGATTTTTTGATAATAGCCGAAGCTTCAAATCCATCCATAACCGGCATCTGTAAATCCATAATGATAAGATTGTAGCTGTTGTTGTTTACCATATTTACGGCTATCTCGCCGTTTAGCGCCTCATCGGTGCTGGCATTCCATTTTTTTAAAAAACGGGTGGCAATCATCAGGTTCATTTTATTGTCATCTACCACCAGTATATTCATTCCGGCCAGGCTAAGCGAAAGCCCTGTTACAGTTGGTGTAACAGGCTGATGGCCGATGGTTTTTGGAGCTATGTTAAAGGCGATAGAGAACGCAAAGCACGTACCCTTGCCAAGCTCGCTTGTAACTGATATGGTGCTGCTGTGTAACTCAACCAGGCGTTTGGTAATAGCAAGGCCAAGACCGGTGCCTCCATAATCATTATTAATTACATGTTTATCCTGCATAAACGGATCAAAAACAATCCCAAAGCTATCGGCACTGATGCCTATCCCCGTATCGGCAACAGCAAACTTAACTGTAACAGTGGTGCTATCTATCAGTTCTTTATGTAGCTTAATGGTAACGCCACCTGCGTGCGTAAACTTTACAGCGTTGCTTACCAGGTTGTTCATTACCTGGCTTAGGCGCATATTGTCGCCGGTTATCATTTCGGGTATACTTTCGTCTATGATGACATCCATGAATAATTGCTTTTCGGCAACCCTGGCGTGAAATGATTGCTTTATTTTATGGATCAATTGGTGCAGGTTGAACGGTGAGTTGTTAAGCTCAAGTTTGCCGGCCTCAATTTTATTATAATCCAAAATATCATTGATAATAGCCAGCAGGTTCTCGCCCGAAAATTTTAAGGTATTCAGGTATTCCAATTGCTCTGGCCGGGGATTTTCTGATAATAGTAAATTTGTGGTGCCAATAACCGCGTTCATGGGCGTGCGTATCTCATGACTCATGATCGACAAAAACTCCGATTTAAATTTCGATGCCTTTTCGGCCACCTCTTTAGCCCAAATCAACTCCTGCCGCGCTTTTTGCTGGTCGGTTATATCTTCGCCAATGCTGGTGGTTTCTCTAAGATCGCCGTTTTCGTCAAAAATAATGGTGTTTTGCCAGCTTACTACCCGTTCCTCGCCATTGCGGCAAATAATAGGGTTAATAAAATGGGCTTCAACCGCATTATTTTTAAACCAGTTGGTCATAAAATCTTTTAAGTCGTGCGGTATAAAGTGTTCCATCCAATTCATTCCTGCAATTTCGGCCTGCGAGTAACCAAGTAGTTTGGACAGGTATTTATTGCAAAAAATTACGTTGCCGTTTTTATCTAAAGTAATAGCCGCCAGGTTAATGGTTTCTAAAACCAGTTTGTATTTACTTTCCGATTGCCGGTAATCCAATTCGGCTTGTTTGCGTTCGGTAATATCCTGCAGGGTGCCAATAATTTTACGGATGCTGCCATCGTCGCGCCTCATCAGCTTACCTATAATTACACTCAGGTATTTTATATTACCATTTGGGGTAATTATGCGGTACTCTTGCGAGATATCTTTTAAGTTTTCGGGGTTTCTGATTAATTGCTTTAAAATATGCCTGTCATTAGGGTGAACATACTTTAACAACAGCCGCATCTGGTTTAATCCCGGTAAATCACCGGCCGAAACTTCATGTATAATATTCAATTCATCCGACCAGGCAAGCAGGTTTGTGGTTAAGTTCCATTTCCAGTTGCCTATTTTGGCAATGGTTTGGGCTTCCACCAGTTCTACCTGGCTAACTTTTACCGCTTTTTCGGATAATTTAGTTTCTGTGATATCCTGCAATACGCCAAAAATCTTTTTACCGGTGCCATCATCGTTCTGTAACAGTTCGCCACGGATAATCTTAATATATTTTAAATTGCCTTTCGGTGTAATAAATTTATGTTCAAACTGTGGCTGTGTTATTTGGTGAACGCTTGATAGGTAAGCTTCGGCTTTTTTGCGGTCGTCCGGGTGGATGAGGCTGATATAATAATGAAATTTGCTGATATTAGGAGGGATACTGTCAATCTCGAGCAGGCTGAATAAGTTATCTGACCAATAGGCTTCACTTGTAACGCTATCATACCACCAGTTACCGGTTTTTGAAATAGCCTGCGCCTCAAGCAAAAGCGCTTCATTGGCCTTTAGCGCATTTGCATATCTTTTTTGTTCGGATATATCTACAAAAACTAACGAGATACGATGCATATAAGCGCCATTCCGGTCAAAAATAGGCACAACCTTAGCTATAAACCAAAGATCAGAATCAAAATCCGACATGAAATCAAATGACGTTGGCAAGCGGTTTTGTATTACGTAATCAAGAGCCGCATTATATTTCTTCGCCTTGTCTACGCCCAATACGTCCTCTATCTTTTTTCCTATAAATGCTCTCGGGTTAACTGTTATTTTTGTTAAATCGCTAAACCAGGCATTTTGGCAAACCTTATCTTCATTAAACTCATAAATAATATCATTTAACGAGTTAATGAGTGATGTAAGGTCCTCCTGGCTTTGGCGCAGCATGCCATCATTAGCCAACAGGTTGCTATTAAGCTTCATTACATTGTCTACAGCGTTTTTAAGCTTGTATTGATATGATTTTACAACCAGCAGCGACACATAAGCGATAACCGAGAAAACTACAATAAGCACAGCCAGTACAGGCAGCGATATATTCAATTGTGGCGCGTTCAAGTAAGCAGCAACAACGGCCAGCACATTAAGGGCGCATAAAGTAATAAACTCCCGGCCCCGTTTACAAAATAAGGTAAGGGCAATAAATATGGTAATGGAACTAAAAAGGTAAGCATGTCCAAAACCATTAATGCTTAATAATAAGTAGTTATTAATTACCAGGAAAGCTAAAATCGTGATGTAAGTGCTTGCCGTATAAATGGCTTTATTGTTACCGAAAGACAGGCCGAGTGAGATAATACAAAAAAAACTGTTGATAAGCCTCAACCAAATAGGGTCATAGGAGTTATAATAACAAAGATAATGTAACGATGGGCTTGCAATAAACAGGCCGATGAGTAATAACCGGTAAACTGTATCGTCGTTTTGGATTATTAACAGTGTTTTAACTTTCAACGACATTAACAGATACTTTTTAAATGATTCAGGGCAATATTACTTAGTAAACGAGGGGTAATTTAATAATTTTGCAGTTAAAAATTTACAAATAGTAAATTATCTTAGCGGTTATTAATACGCAGATTTAATTACATTTGTTGCAGATACAAAAATTTCTATGTCGGAAACAGCACAGCTAAAAATTGGTGATAAAACATTTGAACTCCCGGTAATTGAGGGTACAGAAGGCGAAAAAGCAATAGATATTTCAAAACTGCGGGATCAAAGTGGTTACGTAACGCTGGATATCGGCTACAAAAACACAGGTGCTACCAAAAGCGCCATTACTTTTTTGGATGGTGAAAAAGGCATCCTTAAATATCGTGGTTACTCGATTGAACAACTGGCCGAAAATGCCAGCTTTATTGAAGTAGCTTACTTATTGATATACGGCGAATTACCCAGGGAGCAGGAGTTAGCCGATTTTCAATACCAGGTTAGCCGCCACACCCTTGTGCACGAGGATATGAAAAAGTTTTTTGATGGCTTTCCATCAAAATCACATCCTATGGGGCAGCTATCCTCATTAATTGGCGCATTGGCTGCTTTTAATCCCGAATCGTTAAAGCCAGGTTTATCTGCCGAGGAAGTGAACCTCGAGATCATGAAGCTGCTGGCTAAAATGAGTACCGTAGTATCGTGGATCTACAAAAAATCATTAGGCCACCCGGTTGTGTATCCACAAAACAAATACGATTATGTAACCAACTTCCTGTACATGACGTTTGCCGAGCGTACAGAAGATTATAAAGTAGATAGGGTGGTGGTAGATGTAATGAACAAATTACTAATACTACATGCCGATCATGAGCAAAACTGCTCAACATCAACGGTACGTATTGTAGGCTCATCGGATGCTAATTTATATGCATCTATTTCGGCTGGTATTTCTGCATTGTGGGGCCCGCTGCATGGTGGCGCCAACCAGGCCGTGATAGAAATGCTGGAAAAAATTAAGAACGATGGGGGAGATACCGATAAATGGATTGCCAAAGCGAAAGATAAGAACGATCCTTTCCGTTTAATGGGCTTTGGTCACCGGGTGTATAAAAATTTCGACCCGAGGGCTAAGATCATTAAAAAAGCCTGCGATGATATATTAGAAAAATTGGGGATTAACGACGAGGTACTGGAGATAGCCAAAAAGCTGGAAGAAGTAGCCCTGAAAGATCCTTATTTTGTTGAGCGCAAACTATACCCTAACGTCGATTTTTATTCGGGTATCATTTACCGCGCGTTAGGTTTCCCAACCGAAATGTTTACCGTATTATTTGCCCTTGGCCGCTTACCAGGCTGGATTGCCCAATGGAAAGAAATGAAGGCCAACAAAGAACCCATCGGCCGCCCGCGCCAGATTTATACCGGCGATACCGACAGGCAATATGTAGACATCAAAGAACGGTAGTTATTGGTTCATTAGTTCACTGGTTCATTGGTCTGCTTTGTCAGGCCTGCGGCTCATGAAAAATCAATATAAAAAAAAGCGATTGGCAACCCCAATCGCTTTTTTTATGCAGTTAAAAACCCGCGTTTAAGACCAATGAACTAATGAACCAGTGAACCAATGAACGAAAAAGACCCGCTGGTTTTCACCGGGCGGGCCTATCAAATCAATCAACTGTGAATAAGTATCTTATAGTTTTGTAATGGTATAAGTATTGGCGTTGGCATCAAGTACTATTTTGTAGTTGCCGCTGGCCGCCACATCAATGTTTGGTCCGTTTTGGGTAAGGCCGGATGTTGGGCCGCCAAGGTTAAAGTCCCAGCCATGATTAAACCTGAATTTGAATTGTTTACCACCAACAAGGGCAACGGTAACGGCGTATGTTTTTGTCCCTGCATCATAGGTCATATCGGTATCATCGCTCCAGCCGCCTGGGGTAGCATCGCCGATAACAGCCCATATTTGTTTGGTAGCAGTAAACGTCATTTTATCTGCGTTTAAGTCAAGATGCAAAGCATATAAACCAGCCGACGGAACAGATAAGTTACCACCAGAGGTGCTTACCTTGCCGCTGCCTGCATCGCCATAGGCTACATCCCATGTTCTTTTAGGGGTGATTTTAAACTCAAGATTACCCGGGGTAAAAGCGACGAAACCATCGTAAATGTTATCGCTGTTTGGCGATTTTAAGCTATCGGCGGTTGCCGGGCTCCATCCCTGGTAAGCTCCTGGAACGTATACATAGCTGGCCAGTTTGTAAGGCTTCACTGTTAAAGTAAGTACGTTGGTATATGATATGGAGTTAGCTGCGACAGCCGATTTAACACGTACTTCCAGGTCGGTATTGTTGTCATATGACAGACCCATGGTAAGCAATATTGCATTTAAACTGCCAACGGTGTATGATTGGGTAGTTCCACTTAAAGCAACCTCGGTGAGTTTGGTCGATTTAAAGCTGCTGCCTTTTACATCCATTTGCAAGGTGTAGCTAACTTTTGCAGCATACCCGGTAACCGAAGTTGCAGGCCAGGTAAAAGTAACAGCAACATCAGTCGCATTATCTTTTGATAACACAGGTGCTGTAGATGTAGCCGCTAAGGTACCTGCCTTGCCAACGTTTGCAACAACCCTGGTTTCATCCTTTTTACAGGATGGCAGCAATAATAGCCCGAGGCTGCTTATCGCTAAAATTTTGGTTAAAAGTCTTTTCATTTCTCTCTTTTAATCTGTTTAATAAATGTTTTTATAAAGAGCCCAAAGCGCCGGGAGGCGCTTCAGGACTATTAATCTTATTTATATCCGTCGTTTTGTTTCAGGGTAGGGTTGTTGACGATATCAGCGGATGGAATTGGCATCAGGTTAAGATGGGCATCAACGCTTGTGCCGGCTTTAACGCCACCTTTCCAGGCCCAGATATAATCACCGCCGGTGAATTTGCCAAAACGGATAAGGTCTGTTCTCCTGTGCATTTCAAACAAAAACTCGCGGCCTCTTTCATCAAGTATGAATGGAAGTGTCAGTTGTAGCGCCGTGATATTACCGGTTACACTGCCACTATAAGCCCTAGTGCGGATCTGGTTTACGTATTGTAACGCTGTAACCAGGTTGCCACCTGTACCGCCGCGCAGAACAGCTTCGGCATAAATCAAATAAGCATCAGCTAAGCGGAACATTGGGAAATCGGTGTCAGGGAAGTTACCTGTTGCGTCAGAACCCGCAGCTCCTGTCGAAGTTACATTTCTGAATTTTTGGATAGCATAACCGTCAGTAAAGGTGTACTCGTCGTTTATTTCCAGATTTTGTCCATCTGTAAAGAAAAGAGCCCTTTTATCGGTATTTCCGCTTGCATCGCTAAATAAGCTTACATACTGCTTTGTCGTACGGAAACCAGACCAGCCTCCATTAATACCAAAGTTGGAAGGGGTCATTTTACCGCCAACCTGGGCATGTACAAGGTATGTAATACCTCCGTACCCGGTGGTATGAATACCGTCAAATGTAATAGGGAAAATTATCTCGTTTGACTTGTTGTTATCGGCAAGGAACAGGTTTTTAAAATTAGGTTCCAAAGTATAGCCTGCAGATATTACTTTGCTGGCGTAAGTTATCGCATCGGTGCTTCTGTCGGTACCGGTATAAACTTTGGCGTTAAGGTAAAGTTTGGCCAGCAACATCCAGTTGGCCGCCTTATCGGCGCGGCCATATTCAAAACGAGGCGCTCCCATGTCTGCCTCGCAAGCTTTCAACTCGGCTTCGACGTATGCGAAAATTTCGGCGCGTGATTTTTGTTTAGGGAAAAATACGCCCACTACATCATTCTCGGTAACAAAAGGAACAGAGCCGAAAAGATCAATAGCATGCCAGTACGCTAACGCTCTTAAAAAGCGTGCTTCTGCGCGGTATTGCTTTGCTTTGGCCAGGTTATCGCCGGTAATACCGTTGCTGGCTAATTTGGCATCGGTAGTTTGACGGATGAATTCATTGTTTAATGAAACCACATAAAATATACGGTTATACATGGCGGTAATAAATTCGTTTTGCGAATTCCATGTCATGTTGTGCAGGTTATGTATGGTACCATCGTTCCAAACAATAGCCGCCTCATCGGTGGTTAACTCCTGCATGTTATAATACTCGCGCAGGTAGTTGCCAAAGCCTTCGTCTATACCTGCAATATCCGGGTTACCTGCCGGGCCCTGCTGGCCGCTTAATGCAAATGATGAGTATAGTTTAGCCAGTATTTGTTTATAGTTAGCAAAGTCGGTATAAACCTTATCAGTGGTAACGGCGTTTTTGGGCGTAAGGTCTTTTTTACACGATGCTAAATTAACTGATGCGCCTATCATTGCGATGGCAACCAGTTTAATGAAATTTCTCTTTCTCATATCTTAATATTTTTACGAATTATAAACTCAGGTTTAAACCGAGTGTGTAAACTCTTGGACGTGGATAAAAGTTATTGTCAACTCCGCCATTAACCTCAGGATCAAGGCCTTTATATTTGGTTATTACAAACACGTTAGAAACGTTGAATGACGCTCTAAGGTTGTGCGAGCGGCCTATCCCAAAAGTATAGCCTAAGGTTGCATAATCCATACGCAGGAATGAAGCATTCTCTACATAATAATCCGAGTATAATTGGTATTGATTAAATTTAGTAGCCAATACGCTTGATGGCAGGTTGCCCAGGTAATTAGGGAATTTTACGCCTGCATAAGCGCCGTTTGCCGCCGATTGAGCATTGTATAAATAGTTACCCAGGTTGGCACGTGCGCTGAACCCTAAATTCCATTTTTTGTATGATGCGTTTGAGTTAAAGCCCATGAAAACCTTTGGATCTGATTGTTTGTACAAATATTTATCATCAAGGGTTGATCCGTTTTTATTTCGGTCGACATAAATACCCTCTAAAGGAAGGCCATTTTGATCGTAAACTTGTTGATAAACGTAAAATACGCCTGGGTTTTGGCCTGCCTTATACAAACCGATGGTATTACCCACGCCACCCGGAATACCTATGGCGGCAATTGTTTGGTTTGGATCGCCGGTTAAAGATATATTGGTGATTTTACGTTGGTTAAGTGATATGTTGTAACCCAACGTCCAGTTGATATCCTTTGAAGCGATAGCAATAACGTTAATATTGAAATCGATACCCTTTGTAGTAAGATTACCAATGTTAGCATTAATAAAGTTACTTAAGTTAGTACCCGCTGGTATTGGTGTGTAAATTAAAAGATCCTTGGTTTTTTTGTTGTATACATCAATAGTACCATTGATCCTGCCATTCAGAAATCCAAAGTCTAAACCTAAGTTGGTTGTAGCAGTAGATTCCCATTTAAGGTCGGCGTTGTAAGCATTTGAACGCAATGTGTTGACGAACGAGTTGCCAAATTGATATTGGGCAGCAGTATTGCTGGGTTCGTAAACTGCCAGGTAAGGAAAGTAAGAGCCAATATCCTGTTGCCCTGTTATACCATAGCTGGCTCTCAATTTAAGATCAGATATAAAGCTAACACTTTTTAAGAATGACTCTTCTTTGGCCCGCCATGCAAATGCTACGGAAGGGAAATAGCCATTTCTGTGCAGTTCAGAGAAACGTGATGAACGATCGTCCCTGATGCTGGCTGTTAATAAATATTTATCATTAAATGAATAATTTAAACGTGCAAAAGGCGACTCGATATAATATTGACCATAAGATGGAGCGGCTGGTGTGCCCACAGGAGTCTTTTTGTCGGCTTTATAACCTTGAAAGGTGTGATAGTAATTGTTGAAGTATTGGTATGAATAACCTCCCTGTAATTCAACATGGCTTTTGATTTCTTTAAAATCTTTAGTGTATTTTAAATAATAGTCGGTGTTATAAGTATACGTTTCGCTAAAGTAATTTTGGTAAGATCCGCCTTGTAAAAAGTTAGATGCTGCGGTGGCTGGTATAAAGGTATACCCATCACCGTCTGCAAGGTCGCCGCCAAAAGTAGCGTTAGCTTGTAATTCCTTCAAAAAAGGGAACGTATAATTTAGTGTTAAGGTACCAATACCTCTTTTAGCTTTACCGCGCGCATCCTGCTCGTTAATTAAGCCAACCGGGTTGCGTGGTGCAAGCGTATTGGGGTTGCCACTGTTATCCAGCCACTCAAAATAGCCTCCGTATTTAGTTTTATCATTTGAGTAAACCGGTTGGGTAGGGTCAAATGCGATTGCGCTGCCGATAGCGCCTGCTGCAAAATGGCTGTCAGAATAGCTGCCTTTTAGGCTCAGGTCAACTTTCAAGCTGCCTCGGAAAAAATCATGGTTAACGTTAAAAGTAGCTGTTGTTCTTTTAAGGTTATCTGTTTTAACAATACCATCCTGATCTAAGTAGCCGATAGATAAACGGTAGGGTAGGCCTTTAATGCCGCCTGATATACTCAGGTTATTATCATAAGTGTAAGCTTGTTGATAAATTTGTTTTTGCCAGTCAGTATTAGCAGTTCCTAATAAGTTAGCCTGGCCAGGGCTCTGGGCTTTAACTATAGTACGAAACTCATCGGCAGTTAAAACGCTTACTTCTTTAGTGATTTTCGAAAGGGCAGTTTTTGAATCGAAATTGATATGTACATCTTTATCGCCCTTACCTTTTTTGGTTGTAATAATAATTACGCCGTTTGATGCACGTGAACCATAAATGGCTGTTGCAGATGCATCTTTAAGGATATTGTATGATTCAATATCGTTAGGGTTAATCAAACTTAATGAATTTGATACGCCACTTATACCTGTGTTGCCCAACGGTATACCGTCAACCACAATAAGCGGATCATTTGATGCATTAAGTGATGCCCCACCACGAATACGGATTGTACTACCAGAACCTGGCGCGCCACTGTTTGAAGTGATCTGCACACCGGATACTTTACCCATTATCAGCTGCTCAGGTGTTGTTACAGGTCCCTGGTTAAAATCCTTGGCCGAAATGGACGTAACAGAGCCGGTTAGGTCTTTCTTCTTTTGGGTACCGTAACCTACCACAACCACTTCGTTAAGGTTTTGGTTGTCGGGTTTTAATGAAAAGTTAACCTCAACAGTAGAGCCGCCTACCGTTACAGCTTTCTTTAAAGCCACATAACCTAAAAATTTAGCGGTTACGGTAACGTTCCCGGTTTTAACGCCGGTTATAGTATAGTTACCGTTAGCATCGGCAGTTGCACCAATGGTTGTACCATCAATAGTAACGGCAGCGCCGGGCAGGGGCGCGTTGGTTTCGTCTAATACTTTCCCTTTAATGCTTCCTGTTTGGGCAAATGCCATTACTGACATCATTAGAAAGGCACAAAGAAGAACGTACTTTTTTGAGTAATTTTTTCTCATTTACTTTTTGGGTTTTTGTGAATTAAAAAGGCTTAATTAGCCGGTGTTAATTGGTCTGATAATTTTGCTGAAACAGCACGCGACTAATTTACATTTAGAAATAATAAAACCAAATTTTATGTAAAAGATAATTTTGACCGGATAAATTAAGATATAATTAACTTTAGCGAAACACATAATGAGGTGGTATTTTTAATACTTTTTGCCTTTTTTTGTGGGAAATTTGCAAACTGGCTAAGATTTGGACAAAACTAAGTGTCAAAATTACACAATAGGCAATTTTACTAATATGTAACGATTTTCCGGGAACGTTCCCGGAAAATAATTGTCAATAAAACATTTAATAATGATAAAAAAAATATTTTTCTGCGCGTTTTGGGTTTTTGCCCAAACTTTTTTGCTTTTCGGACAGGTAAAAATAACCTTCAAAACGGGCAAAATACCACCTCCAAAAGGCCCAGTCGAAAGCCTGTTTTTGGCAGGCAATTTTAACGGATGGAACCCGGCAGACAGCGCCTGGAAACTACTCCCGGACAGTAGCGGCGGTTACCGGCTTTTGAAGGAAATACCGAAAGGTATTTACAACTACAAAATAACCCGCGGCAGCTGGGATAAAGTGGAATGCACCGCAACCGGTAAGCAGGCCGACAATCGCAGCCTAATAATTACCGGCGATACCACTGTAGTTTTAGATGTTGCCGCCTGGCAGGATAATTTTGCAGCTGCCGAAAAAAAGCACACGGCTACCACGCAGGTGCATATCATCAGCGATAAATTTGCAATACCCCAGCTGGGCAGGGAGCGCCGTATATGGATTTACCTGCCCGCGAATTATGCTTCATCGAAAAAAAGGTACCCGGTTATTTATATGCACGACGGGCAAAATCTTTTTGACGATTACACCAGCGGCTACGGCGAGTGGGGGATTGACGAATTGCTGGATAAAGTATCACCACAAAAGCAGTGTATTATAGTGGGAATTGATCATGGCGGCGATTTCAGGATAACCGAGTATGATCCTTACGATTCAAAATATGGCAAAGGGCGCGGTGATGACTATGTAGAATTCCTGGCAAAAACACTAAAACCTTATATCGACACACATTATAAAACCTTAGCCGGTGCAAAACATACTACAATCGCAGGCAGTTCGATGGGGGGCCTTATATCAATGTACGCCACATTAAAATATCCGCACGTATTTGGCAATGCCGGCGTATTTTCGCCCGCTTTTTGGATAGCACCTCAAATATATGACCTGGCCAAACAAAAAACCATCAGCCATAAAACGCGTTTCTATTTTGTTTGTGGCAATGCCGAAAGTGAGGATATGGTTTTGGACATGCAAAAAATGGCATCGATAATAAAGAATAATGGTGCTAAGCCCGAAAACGCTCCCGTAACCATCATCAAAGGTGCCAGCCATAATGAAAAACAATGGCATGGCGACTGGTCGGGCTTTTATAATTGGCTTTTTAAATAGCCCTAAGTCTTGAGTCGAAAGTATTAAGTCAAAAAGTAAATTTATACTGTTTTTTGGTCAGTGATAAACGTAAATCTTTTGTATTTTACGACTTTTGACTCAGAACTCAATACTCAGAACTACCGACTTAGAAATGACCATAGAAGAAATATTAAAACAGTACTGGAACCATGATCATTTCAGGCCGATGCAGGCCGAGATCATCAAGTCTGTTTTATTAGGTCATGATACCCTGGCTTTGCTACCTACTGGAGGTGGCAAATCTGTTTGTTTCCAGGTGCCGGCGTTAGCTAAAGAGGGCATCTGCATCGTCATATCGCCGCTGATTGCCCTGATGAAAGACCAGGTGGAGAACTTAAAAGATAAAGGTATCAATGCCGTAGCCATCGTATCGGGAATGGGCCGGCGCGAGATTGATCTTGCCCTGGATAATTGCATTTACGGCCCGGTTAAATTTTTATACCTCTCGCCCGAGCGGCTGTTATCAGAACTGGTACAGGAGCGGATAAAATACATGAAGGTTAACCTGATAGCGGTTGACGAAGCGCACTGTATCTCGCAATGGGGCTATGATTTTCGCCCCCCGTACCTGCACATTGCCGATTTACGCCAATTGCACCCCGACGTACCTGTGCTTGCCCTTACCGCGACGGCCACGGCTGATGTTAAACAGGACATCCAGGATAAGCTGCAATTTAAAAATCCGGTTATTTATCAGCAGAGTTTTGAGCGCAGCAACATCAGCTACGTTGTTCAGGATGCCGAAAATAAATTCAGGCGGATGCTGGATATAGCCAAAGGGGTTAAGGGCAGCGGTATTGTATATGTGCGTAGCCGGAAAGATGCCGCCGAAATTGCCAAATATTATAACGAAAATGGCATTAAAGCCGATTTTTACCATGCCGGCCTGCCAATGGACGAACGGGCCGATCGCCAGGAAGACTGGAAAAATAACCGTACTCGGGTAATTGTAGCCACCAATGCTTTTGGAATGGGTATTGACAAGCCCGACGTTAGGTTTGTTATCCATAAGGATATGCCCGAAAGCCTGGAAGCCTATTACCAGGAAGCCGGCAGGGGAGGCCGCGACGGGCAAAAGGCTTATGGCGTGTTGTTGTATACCCATGCCGACAGGCTGCGGCAGGAGAAGTTGTTTGAACTCAATTTCCCTACAGTTGATGAAATAAAACATATTTACCATTGCCTGGCCAATTATTACCAGCTGGCTTACGAAGCAGGTGAGGGGCTAAGCTTTGACCTTGACCTTGGCGAGTTTTGCAGCCGTTTTAAGCTGGATGCTATTAAAACGTTAAATGCCCTGAAGTTTTTGGAAAAAGACGAATACCTGTCATTTAACGAAAGCGTTTTCCTGCCATCCCGGTTCAGGTTTGAGGTGGTAAACGAGGTACTGTACAACTTCCAGATCCAGAATGCTGGTTGGGATCCTTTTATTAAAACCCTGTTGCGATCATACGGCGGCGCGTTTGAAAATTATGTTAAAATAAAAGAATATGACCTGTCAAGGCGCACTACATTAAGCGTTCAGCAGGTTGTTGAAGGGTTATTGCAGTTGCAGCAGTTTGGCTTAATCAGCTATCTTCAGCAAACAGATAAGCCACAGGTTACTTATTTAAAAGCGCGGCAGCAATCGAACAGGCTGTTTATCAATAAAAACTATATCCAGGAGCGCAAGGAAACTTATCGCCAAAAAATGGAGGCGGTTTTTGCGTACGCAGTTCATAAACAGTGCCGCAGCCAAATGCTGCTGGCTTACTTTGATGAGCCCAACGCCCGCAAATGTGGCATCTGCGATGTTTGCCTCGACGAAAAGCGCCACAAAAATGAAGATGAGCTTTTTGATAACATTACCAACGAGGTTGTACAACTGCTCAGCATCTCAACCCCCGATATCGGTACATTGATAACCACCATCAACATCGGTACCGAAAAAGATAAAATGGAAACCATCCGCCTGCTGCTTGATGCCGGCAAAATAAAAACGGATGGGGAGAAGTATTATCTTTAATTGGTTCGAGGTTCGGGTTGCGAGGTTCGAGGGGCTGCGGTTGGCGTTGGCTGCCTGGAATTGACGCCTACATCATAGGCGTCCGAACTCAAATCCCTTATCTTATGATAGCAACCGAACCCCGCACCGCGAACCCCGTAACTGGCAACGCGAACCTCGCCCCCCGCACCGCGAACCCCAAAATTCCCTCGAAATTCACCGCCCCAAAACTACCCTTTACCGACAAAAAACCTGCGTACAACTAATACACCGGAAACGGCTGTAACGATTTTTATGGGAGATCGTCATATAGGTGTATTTAAAAAATAACAAAAATAATTACTTGACAATCAAAATATTAATACCATGAAAACTAACTTAATAGCCATTTTTACAGTAATAGTTACCGTATTGGGCATCACAAATTCAACTTACGCAGCTGTAGATAACAACAGTAATAAAGGCGTAGTCTTAACCGACATCAGCAACATCAATAAAATAGAGGTTTACGGTAATGTACAGGTATACGTTTCTACCGGTACTGCCGACCAGGTAAAGGTTTACAACCAGTATTATGCCGAAAGCGCTTTAGTACAATCACAAAAAGGTGTATTGAGGATCTCATCATACAAAACCGAAAAACTGGTGGTTTGGGTTACCGCGAAAGAACTTTCAGCAATTACAGCATATGATAATGCCGAGATAAAATCATTCGGAAACCTGTCATCTATCGAGCTTGACGTTAAATTGTATAACAACGCATCTGCCGATTTAAAATTAGACACTTACAGTACCCGCGTTACCACAAATGATCGTTCAAAAGCAAATTTAAGTGGCAATGTAAGCGAATATAGCCAGGTACGCAACATAGCATCAAGCGTTAACCACACTTACCTGGTAACCGAAAATGCTACCGATAAATTAACCGGTGCACCCGCCAAAGCCGCCGAATATGCAGGCATATAATCGTTCATTGGTTCACTTTGGTTCATTAGTTCACTGGTTCATTAGTTCATTGGTCTTGTCTGCCTGTTGCAGAAAGACTTAGCCAGCCACCTCGCAAGGGTGGCTGTTTTTGTATGTATTAGACGTTTGTCTGCCTGCCGTTGAAAGACTTACGAAGTTTTTAAAACTTCGTAAGTCTGGTGCTCTCCAGCCCGAACGCTTTTTGCCCTGCATGCCCGCTATGCCCGCGTACCGCGTACCAATAATGTGCTAAAAAATCGTATATTTGCGTAATAACGGAAAATTATAGCTATTTCCCGATAGCCGCCACTGTCAATTTTTATTGATCAGGGTTCATTTTTATCCCCGCTGATACCGTTGCTGCCCGGAAATTAATTAATGAGATCCTCTTCATTTTGTGCCGATAACGAACTTTTGTTCCGTTGATCAGATTGATATAGTTGTAAACCGGGAAATGCGCATTGTTTAACTAAATTTTAATAAACATGGCTAAATCGCAGGCAACATTCATGAAAAAACAACTCGAAAAAAATCGTCAGAAGAAAAAAGAAGATAAAGAGCAACGTAAGCTCGAGCGTCAGCAAAACGGCGGCGGCAGCGACCTGGACAGTATGATGGCCTACGTTAACGAGTTTGGCGAAATTGTTTCTACTCCCCCCGAAAAAAAAGGATAACCCATCCGCTTTACAATATTATGTAGTGTAACACAATGAATGTTTACACTACATAAAAAATTGTAAGCTTTTATACAAAATACGCTTCATGTTAATTGCTTTAATTGACAGCTTTACAGGTAGTGTCTCAGTTTGACGTTATTCCGAAAAATCTGCAATATTTAAATCGAACCTTTTTAGTTTTTAATTGTCGTACCTAAAAATACCGATGATTAAATTGCTATGAAAATCAACTTTTACTTACTGGTTTCTATTGCTTTACTGGCATCCTGTTCTGGTAGCAATAACGTGGCCGATAACGATACAACAAATTCAAAACTTTCGGCGGCCGATACGCAACTGGGCAGTGCGGCAAATGCCCCACCTGTAAACATGCGGTATTGTTTTTTTTATGCCGATGGTACCCGGGCCCAGGATACAACCGAGGTAAGTATATTCATAAATGGTAATAAAGTTACCGGCGACATGTACTGGATGCCCAAAGAAAAAGATGCCCGTAAAGGAACATTAACAGGTACCCTTGCCGGCAATGCTATAAAAGCAATATGGAACTATAACCAGGAGGGAAGTGCCGACACTATGGCTGTTGAATTTCAGCTCCGCGGAAACGCGCTTGCTCAAAAGCCCTATCAATATGATGCCAAAACCGGCAGGCAGCAAACCAATAAGGCGGCTGCCTATACCGTAATTTACAATATGAAAAATTGTAAGTAATTATTTAATTTAGATAAAATTATCATCATCAAAATGAAAACCAGGGACACCAGCATACTTTATCTTGTATTGGGCTTATATACCCTCATGATTAGTTGGCATTACAACCATTCGCCTATTTTGTTGCTCATCCATTACCTCATCTGGCCGGTTTACCTGGTGTATGAATTGCTTATTGGGCACCTTGCTCATGGGCTATGGCGTACAATTCCGCTATCGTACTTTAATTAGTGGTCGGGATAATCGTGTAATGAACGGATAGCCCTTAGTCCTAAGCCTTAAGTTCCAAGTTAAAAAAAGAATGAACTTAGGTTTTGGCTTAAGACTCAGAACCTAGTACTATCGACTTACAGCGGCTTATCAAACTTTTTCTACAACAACGGCTGTACCGTATGCCAGTACTTCGGTAATGCCTTGCATCACTTCGTTGGCATCGTAACGCATGTTGATAATGGCATTTGCGCCAATGGCCTGCGCGTGCTGTATCAAAAGCTGGTAAGCTTCTTCACGGGTTTTTTCGCACAGCTCGACATAAATAGAAAGCCTGCCGCCAAAAAGCGACTGAAAACCACCGGCAATATTGCCCAGCGCGCTACGGCTGCGCACGGTAATGCCCCGTACAACACCTAAATGTTTAACTATCCGGTAACCTTCTAACCCGGTACTGGTTGTAATAAGCGAAGTATCCATTGTTTATTTGTTTATGTATAATAATTAGAGCATTGGCAAAGCTAAATGTTACGGCCATATCTGGCAATCATTTAAAGTACTCCCGCACAGGAAGGCCGTTGCTTACCGGTACTTACACAAATACGAACTTTGTACATGCGTTTTTACCTTGAACTTTATATTGGCCTCAACCTCAAATGATTGGCCCGGCGTGTAATTTTGCCATTCATCCTCGCCCGGCAATAGTACTTCCAGCCCGCCTTCAATAACGGTCATGGTTTCGTGGCTGGATGTGCCAAATTCGTATTCGCCTTTTTCCATTACGCCAATGGTGCTTTTGCCTTCGGCACTGGTATAGCCCAGCGATTTTACTGTGCCTTCAAAATATTCGTTTACGTTAATCATGCTTTTAAATTTTGCACCTAATATGCCTAAATAAAACCATTTGTTTGATAAATATCACCCTAAAACAATTACATGCAAATTTGCCGAATGTTAAAATATGTGAAAAAATTAACTTTGGTTGTAATTATTAATCTGCAAAGAACGTTATTTGCATAAAATCTGCAAGGCGTATTGTTTGCACAAAATTTATATATGAGGAAAATTCAACTTATTGTTCTGTTACTTATATCGGCTATCTACTTCCAAAGCTGTAAAAAAGACGTTGTTACTTCTGCTTCTACCACATCTGATAAAATACTGGCTGCAAATATTAATGGTGTTGAATGGTACCCGGATACCGTTACCGCGCGGATTGCTTTTAACACTGCTACAAAAGTTAAAACCTTTTCGGTAATTGGTACCGCCGATTCAAAACGGGTTATCTTCAATATAAATATACCTAACAGCACAAATACCAACAGTTTCCCGGTGGCTACTTATAAAGTTGATGGTACAGGTAAGTTAAACATGACTTATTATACACAACAAAGAAACGACGCAGGTGTTTACGTATTTGTACAAACCGGCACGGTTGAACCAGGCTCTGGTTTGGCAACAATTACCTCGATAGATACTGTTGCCAAAGTGATAACCGGCACCTATTCTTTTACAGCAAAAAAAGTTAACCTTAATCCCGATGGTTCTTATCAATCTATAGAAATATCACAGATATTGTTAGGCTCCTTTACTAAATTGCCCTATGTATTAGGAGACGGTAATTTATAGCCTGATAAAATCAGCCATCTTTAAGAAAATAGTAAAGCCCCCTGCTGAAAAGCAAGGGGCTTTGTTTTATATAAATGGTTAACCGGTAAGGCAACTAAATGCAAAATACCGGCTCCGGGTTGCCAGCGGTTAAGCCGGCTTGGTAGGCGTTGGTGTTGTTGGTACCGGTGATGGTGTAGGGCTTGGGTTAGGTGTAGGACTTGGCGCAGGCGTAGGGCTTGGGTTTGGCACCGGCGTAGGTGTTGGCGATGGAACCGGCGCCGGATCAGTTGGGATTGGCGTAGGTGTTGGCGACGGAACCGGTGCCGGTGTTGGTGCCGGGTCAGGAACTTTTGGTGTTTTTTTCTTTTTTTTCGATGGTATTGTATCGGTTACCATGGCTTTCTTTACAATACCTTGTTTATTATCCAGGCTATTACCGGCTTTATGATTGGCGGCAAATACTACCGAACAGGCAAAAGATAGTGCCAGGGCCGCTGCTGTTAACTTTAAATTTTTCATAATAGTTTTTATTTATGGTTAAAAAATTAACTATAATGACAACGTGGCAATGCTGTTTTAGTTTTTGTTAATTGCATCCGGTTGTTTTAAAAACCGGTATATCATTAGTGGCAGTAATAATAACTCCCGGAAAAACAGGGGGCTTAACATTTACACTGTTTGCCAAACAATATATGGCGTTAATGCATTAAGGATTGGTATGGCATCATCAAATAAGTCGATTTACGCCGCGTTAACGGCAAACCTGCTCATTGCTCTCATTAAGTTTATTGCCGGTTATTTTAGCAATAGCGCGGCTATGGTGGCCGAGGGGGTGCATTCGGTTGTTGACACCGCTAACCAGGTATTGTTACTTTTTGGTTTAAAACAAAGCCGTAAAAAGCCCGATGCCTCCCGGCCATTTGGATATGGCAAGGAGTTGTATTTTTACTCCTTTATTGTTTCTATCCTGATATTTGGCCTTGGCGGGGGCGTATCTATATACCAGGGGATAACTCATATTATTGAACCGGAAATGCCGGGTAACCCAACCTGGAATTATGTAGTGTTAGGTTGTTCGGTAATTTTTGAAGGCTCATCGCTTTTTATAGCGGCAAAAGCTTTTAATAAATTACGGGGTGAACTTTCCTGGTGGCAGGCTATTACTAAAAGTAAAGATCCATCAACGTTTTTGGTTTTGTTTGAGGATAGCGCCGCGGTAGTGGGCTTGGTTATTGTAGCCGTTTGCCTGTTCATTGGGCATACCTACCATATTAACTATCTTGATGGCCTGGCCTCGCTGCTGGTTGGTATCATACTTATTTGCGTATCGCTGATACTGGCGCGCGAAAGCCGCAGCCTACTGATGGGCGAGGGGATAGGCTTATCAACCAAAAAACGGATCACCGAAATTGTTGAACAGGATGCCGATGCATTAAAGCTGATGCATATCATGTCAACCTATCAATCGCCAAGCGAAGTATTACTGATGCTTATTATTTCGTTTAAGGATAACCTTGATACAGCGGGAATTAACAATGCCATTATCCGTATCCGCAACAAGGTGAAAGACGAATATAACCTTATCCACTTTGTTATCATCCAGCCCGATACTTTTATGGAAAAGGTGAGCGCGAACGTTCAGTTGTATATTTAACGGTAAACAGGAAATATACAACTTATATCTTAATAAAAATGACTATAATGCGGCACTAAACTTATTGCCATGAATAATAACCAGTCTGCAGCGGGCACCCCCAAAAACGCGTTAAAAACAACCTCGATCATACACCTTGCTTTATTAGCCGGGCAAGTGTTGTTTATGATAGTAGCTTATATAACCAATAAAAACATCAAATACTTTGATTATAAAGACAGCAGGAACGATGTGTTTTTTTACATAGCGCCCTTAATGGCTATTACATGTACGGTGGTTGGCGGCTTTTTGTTTAACCAGCAATTGGGTAAATTCCATCAGCAGGCGGCCGGCTCGGGTAAAACGCTTTCAGAAAAACTGCAAGCATATCAATCGGCCTTAATTGTAAGATACGCACTGCTGGAAGGCCCCTCATTATTTGGTATAGTTTGTTTTTTAATAACGGGCAACCTGTTTTATTTACTCATTTCGGCATGTTTGATAATTACCATGATCAGTTTAAGGCCATCGGTTAATGCCGCAGAAGCTTACCTTCAATTAAGCTACGATGAAACGCAACAATTACGCTGATATGAAAAGAGGAAATCAGGTTTATAACTTCCAGCTTAGAGATTTTTCGCGCAAAGACGCAGAGGCACAAAGTGATTTTCTATTTTTTCTTACAAGCAGTCTAAAAACGGCAATGATTTTAAGGTTGACGGTTTGTGCGGGTAATACAGATGATTATTGATTAGTTTCTAAAGATATTTTGTTGATACATCGGGATTTGTTCAACACGACTTAGAGGCGTAGCCTCGGCCAATATTGTAGCCACGGGTTTTAACCCGTGGAAAAAAACGAAGAAAGCGATTGAGAGCCGTTCGATCCATATTGTCAATGCGCATATATCGTTTGAACAATATGAAAATAACTGGATTTACGCCAAAATATGGGCCGTGCCGATGGCACTCTTGGTATCCTTTGGCCAATCATCCCCGGGTTGAAACCCGTGGCTACAATATATGTCGGGCCGATGGCCCTTAGAAGGCGTTATTTAAAGGCTAATTGAAATCGAACAATCCATACAAAACGTCATAGAGCCGATTTTAATGTGATACCTAAATAATCTAAATCAAACTTAGACAGATTCTTAGCGCTTTGTCGATCTTCAGTGCGAATTTTTATTATTATTCCCTTAGCTTAATAGCATAACACTGTTTACCTGACATAAGCATTATCCATACTAATGATCTGGGCTTTATAAGCCAACGGGAGCAGGGCGTTGCGTAAAAAGGTCTCCACTTTCAGCATCCTCAAAAATTTATATGTCCATATCACCGGTAAAAGCCAGGGCAGTTTTCCCAACGGAAGATGCCGGCCAACCAGTGGGGGTACTACCAGTAATTGTGCCTGTTTTAACACCGCGTAACGGGAAGCGCCAAGGTGTTTTTTATACTGGCGGTATAAATCCAATGTCAATTCGCCATGAACCAGGTTATGTTGTAAATGCTCATCGCGCATGTCCAGGTACTCAAAGTAGTTTTTTGGTAAGCCCGCAAGCCCCATGCGCTGGCCAACCCGGTTAAAAACCATAAAAACCTGGCCCTTTTCGGCCTGGGTTAGTTTACGCTCCAATAGTTCATACGACCGGATAGAAAGATCAATCAACAAAAACAATACATCGCGGTAGGCCCAATCCGGAATTTGTGCCCCGCGGCTGTTTTCGACGCCTTTGTGAATGGCGGTTATCCTGTCGATAGCTTTTAAAGCCGACTCCTGGTCCGAGAAAATGATCTGCCTGGAGTATTCAACGGTGGAGAATAAACGTCCGAGCGGGTCGGCAGGCAGGCGACCGGTAAAGTACAGCCAGTCCACCGCTTTGTTTAAGGCGAATTCGGCCGCCGCTCCCGCGAAGATGAAGAGGATCGTATCGGCCTTGCCCCAAATTTTCCTTACTATCGATTCCTCGCTTACAAAATATTCCATGTGTTTGCTTTTTGTAAAGTACTTTGTAATGCAAAGTAACTGAATGTTATTGGGATTTGCAAGTGATGGCTTTACAACTATCCGTGACATATCCAATTTTCCTGTCATCCTGAGTAAGTTTTATTTGCGCACAAATAATGGCATTGCAGATGACAAATTTTTGCATTGATAATCAGTTAGTTATAAATGTGTCAATGGCAGGAACGAAGGATCTATCAGCTGTGCATGACCGATAGAAAAGTTCGCTAATAGATGCTTCATGCCTACCCATGCATATCCAAATTCCCCTGTCATCCTGAGGAACGAAGGATCTATCAGCTGTGCATGACCGATAGAAAAGTTCGCCAATAGATCCTTCGTACCTACCCATGACAAGTTAAAAAACGGAAGTCATCCCGAACTTGTTTCGGGATCCCACAGGACAGGTGGCCCGCATGAAGTATACTTAGCATGTGGGGTGCCGAAACAAGTTCGGCATGACATTGGGGATTAAATCGTTGTCATCTCCCTTCAGAATTTCCCGAAGTTTTCCACTCAGCATGACAGTCTTTTATTTTTGAATGTTATTCCTCCTTCAGAGTTTCGCGAAATTTTACCACTATCCATGACACGTTGAGATTTACATAAACAATGGATTGAACGCTGGCTACGACTCTCCCGGTCGAGGCTACGCCCGACCACCCTCTCTCCGGCTTACGCCGCAAAGAGGGTTGAAGCTCATTTTCATTTTTTTGCCCCTCTATGCGACGCAGTCGGAGAGAGGGGCGACGTCCGTTAGCTAACGGATCGTCGGGGTGAGTCGACTCGCCGACATGCGATATTCGTCATTCTCCTTCCAATTTTACAGTTCACGAAAAAAACGTTGCAGATATGCCGCTAAAAAGGTTAACGGGCATTTTAAGGATTCAAAAAAACTTTGCGCCATAGTGTCTTTGCGCGGGGAAAAATCACACATTGCAATTGATATATTTGAACATGCAAAAATCTGAACTTCAAAAAATGCTGGATGGCGACCTGTACGATGCCAGCGATGCAGAACTGGTTGCCGGTCGCTCAAAAGCACGCCAACTGTTTACTCGTTACAATGCGCTTGATTATGACGATAAAGAGGGCAAGCATGCCATTTTGAAAGAACTGCTGGGCGGGTTTACCAATGCCATCGATATTCAGTCGCCGTTTTATTGCGATTATGGCTCTAATATTTTTGCAGGCGAAAACCTGTTTATGAATTTTAACTGCATTATACTGGATTGTGCCCGCGTAACATTGGGCAATAATGTTTTTATGGCGCCAAATGTACAGTTGTATACAGCTTATCACCCCGTTATAGCTTCCGAACGGGTAAAAGGCCCCGAGTATGCCGCGCCGATAACCATAGGCAATAACGTATGGCTTGGCGGTGGTGTAATTGTTTGCCCCGGTGTTACCATTGGCGATAATACAACCATTGGCGCCGGCAGCGTGGTAACCAAAAATATCCCGGCCAATGTGGTGCCGGTGGGGAATCCGTGTAAGGTGATAAAGGAGATTGCATCCTGATATTGTAGCATTGGGACGTACCACTGTCACGCAAATCGTTTAAAGCTTTTGTTTTCTACAAAGCTTTTGCTGCGCTGGAGCAACAGGGAAATTGCTTTTAAAACAGGAGGCACCTACGGAGCCAAAAACTATTACTTTTTTTTATATAAACACGAAACTCCGCTGGAGTTATAAACCCGCAACTGTTGACTCCAGCGGAGTCACGTGTTTATAGTATTACATCCACCCGCACAATTTGGCTCCGTAGGTGCCTCCTTTTTGTCTTTAATTTTAAAAGCGATTTCCCTGGCTGGAGCAAGTGAAACCAGGCAAATTCTATTCTGTTAATTCTTAAATTCTGAAAATTCTGATTCAGACGATTGCGTTAAGGATTGAAACGGATACCGGCCAACGGAGGATTGTGGGTAGCCAGCGCCTAATGCCTGTGTGCGTATGAGTGTAAAGCCTGGCACCGCTTCTACCAGCGGGGCAACGCCATTTTGAAGAAGGGTAAATAAAAGAGTCAAGAATCAAGAGTCAAGAATCAAGACAGCTGCATATTATGTTTGGAAGATATTTTTAATGCGATAAACTTAGCCTTGATTTTGTTTGGTTTTTTTCTCATCCATAGATTACTTATTTTCCTGGCGATCTTTGCTGCTAAATCATTTTTACTAATATTTGGCAACCTGTATCATTCGCCGTAAAACTATCGTAATGATCTGTAAACCATATCACCAACCATGAGCCCAAGAATCTTATTATTAACATGCAGCGTTATTTTTATAGTATGCTGTTCCATGTCCCAATGTTCGGAGGACAAAACGCCAGGCCCTTCAACCCTGGTGCATGGTGTAGTTACCGAAGCCAAAACCAATAAGCCGCTGGCCAATATCAGGCTGCAGATCACCAAAGAATATACGGCCTTTTTAGCGGGCACCAAATACGAAGATTATGCGGTAATTACCACTGGCGCCGATGGTACCTACGATCATCGGTTTATCCCGATAGGCAAGGGCACGTTTTTTCTGCATGTGCTAAACACCGGTCCATATGTGGATATGTCGTTAACAGGCAGGCGCAATATGGAACTGGGTGCAACCAACGATTTTAATTTTTTGATAACCAGGCTGGTTAATCTTAAAGTGAACCTTAAAAATATTACCGACCAGGGGAAAACGGGTTTCCACGTTTTTATTTCTCCCTGCTGCGATGCGCAGGTTTCACCATTAATAAGCGATTTTATCAGCAAAGTGATCATTGATACAGCCATGACCTATAAATTGCCGCAATTAACAACATACACCTGTCAAAGCCTGTTTTTTAACGGTTATTTTACATCGGGGCAGCAAATTGGGTTGTTTAAGGATACGTTAAGTTTTAAAAAGAACTTTTACCTGGGCGGGGTGGATACTACAATTAATGTGGTAAATCCATAGTGTCGTGTAATCGATAAATTGACGGATAGTCTTTAGCCCAAAGTCTTAAGTTCCAAGTCAAAAAAGAAAAAATCAACTTTGGACTTACGACTTAGTACTGTTGACTTAACAGTAAGTATAACCGCTTAACACTTAACCGTCTTCTTTTTCATTCCCGGTTTGCGTCTTGCGCGCGATTTTTCAATATAATCCACAGCAACCGGCACCTTGCACGCAGTTCCGTTTTGATCCACGAATACTGTCCCTATTTTAGTGCCCGTTGCAATGGCTTCATCCATCAATGCATCTACATATGTACCCAGGCTGATGATAAAACCATTCATAGTGTACCGTACCCGGTTGGGCTGTGATTGTATAGTTTGCTCAATACGGTTCAGTAAATTCCGCAATGCACCCAAATCCAATTCGTTATCCGGTTTAAATGAAACAATATTGCTTAAGGTAGACCAGCCCGCGGCGGTAACGTATTCTCTGCTGTCGTTTATCCACTCCAGGGCCAGTTCAAATCCATATTGGCCTTCGGTAGCTACCCAGGGTACCGTATATTCGCTGATGTTGTTGGATACGGCCTGGTTAACCCAGGTTTGCAGGTCGGCTTTGGTCATTTTGGCATCGTCGGCAATCAGGCCGGCAAGGTACATGGCATCGGCGTTGCCGGTGGCATACAAATCTTTGGCCAGCTGGTAATCTTTTTTAACCTTTTTTTGGATGGTTTTTAAAAATTCAACCTTAACCCCAAAAAACGGCTCTTTAACCCCATGTTTTAACAGGATATTTTTGATGCCCTGGCTGCCATTAGCCTCCAGGTAGGTCATGATTTCGGCTACGTTCATTTGGAGTTGAATTAGGTATAAAAATATGATATTTGCCGGTTTTTGTTAACAATTCAAAAAAATAAAAAAATCAGTCAAAATGTTAATATATTGATTATCAGTTGTTATAGTGTTCCACGTGTTATTTTTGATAAAATGTAAAGTATTGATAATCAATACTAAGGCGTTCCAAGGCGCTCCGCATGCTCCAGGTGTTCCGGTGGAACACTATTAATGTACGGCTTACCTCTTCACTCGTTACCCATTCCTTCCACACAACCCGACCCCCGACCCACAACCCGACCCCCGACCCCCGATTCCCGATATCCACATCCATCCAACTTTTCCACAATGCCCTAAAACCACGGGCAATGCATTAACTTTACCCGATTAACAAAAGGAGTAAACCGCTTGGCTAAAGACACTACCAAAGAAACCCCATTAATGCAGCAATACAACGCCATCAAGGTGAAGTATCCCGGTGCTCTGCTGCTATTCCGCGTGGGCGATTTTTACGAAACTTTTGGCGAAGACGCCGTTAAGGCCGCAGGCATATTGGGCATTGTACTTACCCGCCGGGGCAATGGCGTGGGCACGCATATCGAGCTGGCCGGTTTTCCGCACCATTCGCTGGATACGTACCTGCCAAAACTGGTTCGCGCCGGGCAGCGCGTAGCCATCTGCGATCAGCTGGAAGACCCCAAGGCCACCAAAACCATCGTTAAACGTGGTGTTACCGAGCTGGTAACCCCCGGCGTGGCCACTAACGATAACATCCTTAACCAAAAAAGTAACAATTACCTGGCATCGTTGCATTTTGAGAAAAATAGCATAGGCATTGCCCTTATAGATATCTCCACAGGCGAATTCTGGACAGCGCAGGGTAACAGCGATTATATTGATAAGCTGCTGCAAAGTTTTTCGCCAAGCGAAGTGATATACCCCAAAAGCCGTACCCGCGATTTCAAGGATAACTATGGCGACCGCTTTTATACCTACGCCCTTGACGAATGGCCCTACAGTGGCGATTATGCCACCGAAACGCTGCTGAAGCATTTCGGCGTAAAATCACTAAAAGGCTTCGGGATAGATAAGCTTAACCTGGGCATTATAGCCGCGGGTGTAGCTATTCATTATCTGAATGAAACCGAACACCGCAACCTGCAGCACATCAGTGCTATTGGCCGGATAGAGGAAGACCGCTATTTATGGCTCGACAGGTTTAGCGTGCGCAACCTGGAGCTGGTAGGATCGACCAATGATAATGCCCTTACCCTGGTTGATGTGCTTGACCATACCTGCTCGCCCATGGGCGCCCGTTTGCTGCGCCGGTGGATTGTGATGCCTCTTAAAGAGATTAAGCCTATAAACGACCGCCTGGGCGTTGTAGAATACATGATTGAGCACGAGGAGCTGCGCGAAAACCTGCAAAACTGCATCCGCCAGATAGGCGACCTGGAGCGCTTAATCAGCAAGATAGGTTTACAAAAGGCCAACCCGCGCGAGGTTTGCCAGCTTAAAAAAGCGCTGATGGCTATCGGCTCCATCAAAAAAACTGCCGAAGCATCAGAGAGCCTGCCACTACGCGCTATTGGCGAGCAGTTAAATCCCTGCGTCACCATCTGTGAGAAAATAGAACGCGAGTTAAACCCCGAGCCGCCGGTAATGATCATCAAAGGATCGGTGATGAACGAGGGTATCAACGAGGAACTGGACAGGCTGCGTAAAATTGCCTTCGGCGGTAAAGGTTACCTGCTCGAGATTCAGAAACGTGAGGCCGAAGCTACAGGCATCCCTTCGCTTAAGGTGTCTTTTAATAACGTGTTCGGGTACTACCTGGAGGTTACACACAGCCATCGTGATAAAGTGCCCGCGGAGTGGATAAGGAAGCAAACTTTGGTTAACGCCGAGCGCTATATTACCCCCGAGCTAAAAGAATACGAAGAGCAGATTTTAGGCGCCGAGGAAAAGATCCTGGTGATTGAAACCCGCTTGTATAATGATTTGTTGTATTCGCTTGCCGAGTATATTAAGCCTATTCAGCTGAATGCGCAATTAATAGCCCGTTTGGATGTGCTGCTCAACTTTGCCCACATATCTATCAAAAACTATTACGCCAAGCCCCAGATGAACGAGAGTAAAGTGCTCGACATCAAAGGCGGCCGCCACCCGGTGATTGAAAAGAACCTGCCGCTGGGTGAAAGTTACATTACCAATGATGTGTACCTCGATTCGGAAACGCAGCAGATTATCATCATCACCGGCCCCAACATGGCTGGTAAGTCGGCCTTGCTCAGGCAAACTGGCTTAATTGTGCTGATGGCGCAGATGGGCTGTTTTGTACCGGCCAAATCGGCTTCGATTGGGCTGGTCGACAAGATATTTACCAGGGTAGGGGCATCGGATAACCTGTCGTCGGGCGAATCAACCTTTATGGTGGAGATGAACGAGACGGCCAGTATCCTCAATAACTTATCCGACAGAAGCCTGATCCTGCTGGACGAGATCGGCCGGGGTACTTCAACTTATGATGGTATTTCGATAGCCTGGTCTATTGCCGAATACCTGCACAACCACCCAACTGCAAAAGCCAAAACGCTGTTTGCCACCCACTACCACGAATTGAACGAGTTGAGCAATAGTTTTAACCGCATCAAAAACTTCAACGTATCGGTTAAGGAAGTTGGCCAGCAAATCATTTTCCTGCGCAAGCTGGTACCCGGTGGCAGCGAGCATAGTTTTGGGATCCATGTAGCCAAGCTGGCCGGCATGCCCCAAAAAGTACTAACCCGCGCTAATGAAATTCTGAAGAAACTGGAGAACGAACGCACCGGAGGCGAGCATATTAAAGAAAGCATCCGCAAGGTGCAAAAGCAAGCGGTGCAGATGCAAATGTTCTCGATAGACGACCCTGTACTGGTAAAAATCCGCGATACCCTTAATAATCTTGATGTAAATACTTTAACACCCGTTGAAGCGCTGATGAAGTTGGATGAAATACAAAGGGTGATAAAAAGTTAGGATGTGCAGATTTCAGATATGTAGGTTCTTCAAGATATGTGGGTTCTTCAATATGTCATTGCGAGGAACGAAGCAATCGCGAACTTTACAATGCGGTCATGCAAAGTTCGCGATTGCCACGCTGCGCTCGCAATGACATGGGGTTCATAATTGATTTGCACATCTGCAATGTTAATTTGTTAAAAACATCCACATTTTACCATCACCTATAAATTCTACTTTTACTGCATGACCAAACATCGCCTCCTTTTATATTGCTTCGTTTTGTTTTTTGTGCCGATAGTATTAACCTCCTGCCATACCCGTAAGGCAGCCATGCGTGGCCGGCCGGGCGAAATGGTAAAGCCGGATGGAAATATCGCTTCCAAATATTCCGAGATCATGGGCGTAAACAAAAGCGATATCGAAAATGGCCGCCTGTATGCTTTTATCGAGCAATGGATGGGTACCCCCTATAAATTTGGCGGCCTTGATAAAGATGGCGTGGATTGTTCAGGGCTGGCCTTTTTGTTGGAGCAGGAGGTGTATGGCATCGCCATCCCGCGCATGACCAGCAAACAAATCACCGTTATTAAACGCAAATATGAAGACGAACTAAAAGAAGGCGACCTGGTTTTCTTCGATTTTGACGGCAAGCAGTTTAGCCACGTTGGCGTTTACCTGCAAAACGGATATGTAGTTCACGCGAGTTCAAGGCGCGGCGTAATTATCGTAAAACTTCGCGATCCATCCCTGTATAAGTACTTTTCCAGAGCCGGCTCTGTGGATGAAGGCACCGCGCAGGTTAATTAGTCTCTTTTTGATATAGTTTGATTACCAGTAAGTATCAAGATTTTATTTTGTCTAAGTCTGATTGTTGAATGAAATGCATTTTTGAAATTAATAGCAGGTGTAATTTGGCAGAATCAGCTGAATTAAAACACGAGAGGTTCGTTGGGTTTTTAAAACAAATTGGCACTCCATGGGGAATACAGGAGAATGTCGATGTCGGCACTCCGCAATTTGGAGAAGAGTTTACCGGTACAGTCAATATCACGAAGTTCCTAACGAACGGAGTTAAAATGA
Source organism: Mucilaginibacter sp. P2_A5 (assembly GCF_056404995.1). Lineage (NCBI taxonomy): Bacteria > Pseudomonadati > Bacteroidota > Sphingobacteriia > Sphingobacteriales > Sphingobacteriaceae > Mucilaginibacter > Mucilaginibacter sp. P2_A5. The sequence goes on along the minus strand of NZ_JBFUCY010000004.1, from coordinate 90,334 downwards.
TTATTTTTTATAGGTACAGGAATAGATTAGATGATCATCACTCTTCGGACGATCGAATTTTTATCGAATTTAATTCCAAAAAAATAGATTATGAATTCTTAATTAATATTGTTTTTCCGCATTACGTTATTGCATTTGGAGCATACAGTGCAAATATTTTTAACGAAATGCTTATCTATAAAGATTTTGAACGATCAAGGAATAAAAATGGTAGAAAAAGTATTGTCAGGATTTATCCCGTAGTTTTTTATGATTCGCAATTTTGTAAAGAGGTGTTTAGAATGAACGTCAAAGAGATTTTGAAAAAATTATCGGGTCAGGTTTACAAGGCATTATTGCATAATAATGGGATTATAATTGTTGCTGATATAAAACCTTTGTCGGTAGAGGAATCCGATGAATTCGACAGAAAAATACGAACGATATTAAAATATAATGCATGATGTCGCGTGTGTGGAATAATTGTTGTTGTCGAAAATACGGTAGTCCGTCGTTCTTAAGTCCAATAGTCGCAAAATACTTCGTCTAACAGTTCAAAAAAGAATATTTTTGCATCCTTATGTCAAAGCAAAAAGAAGAATACTCGTTTTGGACTAAATATAAAAAGTTTGCCGGTAACGAGATTATGCTTTACCTGGTTATGATCATTGGCATTATCCTGGGTATCGTTATATTTAGTTATCTTTAATCAGGGTAACATTGCTGTTGTCGGTTTCGCTTACCGATTGGTAAAAATCCACAAATGCTTGGTACAAATCTTTACTGTAAGTGCCTTCAATTATTTGCAGTTTTCGTTTGTAAATTAACTGGTTGCCAACAACCGTGGCCGATACAGAGAAATTGCCAAAGGGCTTTTCGAGCGAAATACCGGCCGGCCGCATATCTACATGATACCCTTTTGGCAGGGTGTAAGTAATTTCGTCTTCATCAGTGTACCCCGTGTTAATATAAAGGTCATAGTGCCTGTTGCGCACTTCACGTGGGGTACCGTCTTTACGGTTGGTAGCATTGACCAAAAAATCTATTTTACCGTTAACGGCCGATCCGTAGTCGAGGGCTGTTAGCTTGATCGACTCTGTGAGGCTTGGGTGAATGTTTTTATCATCCTTAAAATCAAATTTTTCTATCTCCAGGTTATTAATGGCATAAATTCTCTGAAGCATTTTCACCTGCTCTTTCGGCGGTTCGGTAAGCAGGTAGGTACGGTTATCATATTGCAGCCCTTTAAAGCTGGTGAGCATATTGCCCGATAATGTTCCGTCGGCTGTCAGTGTAAAAGTAGCCGTGCATTGCTGGGTATTGATTTTGGCCGGGTATTTTGGGGTATGTATTAATTTGCCGCCTTCGGGTGTACATGCCAGCACATCGCGGTCGTCGGTAAAATCGCTAAGAAAACCAAACGGTATTTGCTGGCTGGTGCACTCTAAAAAAGTGGTGTCGTTTTTAAAGGGCAGGCACAGGATCACATGGTCAAACTGGTTCATGCTTGCAAAATCTGTGAGCGGGTTGCGTTTTAAGGTTCCCGACTTTACAATACAGTAATAAGAATCAATATCAACGGCCTTAAAAAGCGATTGCGTGTAATTTACCAGCGCTTTGCAATCGCCATAATTTTGGGCATCAACATCGCTTGCTAAAAACGGCTGATAGCCGCCTATGCCAACCTGTACGCTTATGTAATGGGTTTTGCCCTGCATGTATTCATATATCTTTTTGGCTTTGGCTTTAGGATCGGTAATGTCTTTGGTAATCTCCTGCATCCTGTCTATCGTGCTTTGCGGTAATGCTTTGCGGGATGACAAAAGCTTGTCATATATCCATTTGCCCATGCCGTTCCAGTCGTTAAATGCACCTGTTACCCCCAGGTAATTAAATGCCGACGCAGGCGATATTTTTACCCTGCTGCTTATTTTTTCATAATTAGGGCTATAGGGTTCATCTTTTGATGCTTTAATGTTGCCCACCTGCCAGCTATAGGTGTTTTCGCCTTGCTTATTGGTGCCTTCCACTACATGCGTGGGCATGTTAATTTCTTTATACCGGATTTTAAAATCGGGTTTACAACTAAAGGTATAAGAGCTTTTTTCAACCGATACATCGCCCGATGGTTTGGGCTGCCAATCCTGGAAACTTAATGATTGCTTTGATTTATATTCATATTCATAAACAACCGTGTACGGATAATCAGTTACCGCTGGCTTAAAGTGTTTCACCTTGGTATCTTCAAATAAACTTGAGCGGCTCACGTTACTATCGTCCTGGAAATCACTTTCAGAAAACTTACTTACGGGTTTGCCAAACTGATTATAAACCAGTCCTTTTACATTTTTAATGATGTTGGCCTTGTCGTGAAATATCACAATTTCAGCTTCATCATCGCCATTTTTGTTTAATATGGTTACCGCGGTTTTAATACGGTAATAGGTATTATCCAGGTCTTTTACCTCAATGTTCATATCGTCGCTGCGGATCACAGCGCTGGCATATGACAGCAGTTCTTTAGGTATAAGCGATACGTCGTAGTTTTCCTGCGCGTTAGCACCCACTGCTGATGCCAGTAATAAAATGAGCGATATAAATACTTTCATTATTTTTTCTTGAAAACCATATCCGCCTTTTCGGTGAGTATTATTTTGTTGTACAGTTCCTTAAGGTAAGGGTATTCTTCGGACGTGTAAATAGGCTTGGTAAATTTTGTGATGTTTGAAAAAGTGAAGGTATTATCTAAATTTTCAAAGCTGGTTGCATACATGCCGCCATCACCGGGCATTTTAAAGGCTACTGTTTGTGGTGGCGTTTCAACGGTATAGCCCTGCGGTAGCCGCATGGTTAATATTAAACGGTCGTCTGATGCCATTCCCCAATCTACAGGGTAATCCCTTTCGGCCAGCTTAAACGGGTTTTTAGTGATTTTTTCCCATAAAAAAGGGTTAAACACCAAACGGCTATGATTGGTATTGTCAAACGCGTCAATTTCAACCTCAAAAGTTTCGCCAAGCGGCATGTCAAGGCTGTCCAGGTTTGCTATACTCGATTTCAGGATTTTTAATTTGGGGAGTTTTTCGTCCTGGTTTTCAACATACTCGTCAACCGAATTGAATTTCTTAATTGCTTTCCTTTTTAGATAGGCATCGTAACCACGGTAATAGTTGATGATAGTTCCCTTTAATTTGCCATTATCAAGCAACGTTAAATCAAGCGCCCTGGTTGTCGATTCTTTTTGCAGGCCGCTTAACTCCATCCAGTACGATGGTTTATCGGGGTTAATCACCCGCCCTTTATCATTAAGGCATTTCAGTGGCAACAAGCCGAATGATAATAGGGGGTCTGTGGCGTCAAGCAGGTAGCTTTTATCACCTATATTGACTTTGGCAATCACATAATTAAAATCGTTAATTACGGGGTAAAGCATATTGATATTGCCGTTATTACGGGTTGATAATACCACAAGTTCGGTATTAAGATCGGCAGCCTTTAAGGCCGCTCCAAGGGCAAGGTTAATGTCACCAATAGTACCCGTATGCGCTTCATACGCTTTTTTTATACCATCCGGGCTATATATCGATGTAATGTCATTCCACTTAAACCATTTTTGCAGGTAAGCATAAATGGCCTTTGCTTTTTCAAGTTCATCCGTTTTGCCTGCTATTACCGATGCAATCCTATCCTTCATCAACTCTTTACGCTTAAACTGCGATCCAAAAAGCTCGTCGGTTTTTAGCTGGTGCTCAATATCTTTCCAGGTTTTAGATACCACGGTTTTGGCCCCGGTGTATGGGTTGGTCCATTCAACCTCATCAAAATATATGGCCGATAAAAAGTTTTTTGGCGATGTCATATAATCCTCAGATACAAAAGCCGGGATATCTGTCATCTCATAAGTGATATATGAACAATCGCATTTGGCGCCATGTGATGAAAAGCATTCCCGTTCAACCTCCGATGTTGATTTTGAAAGTTTTTGACCGCCGCGTAATGACGCGTTAAACACCCAAAACGCAGGAATATGCACATCGTATTTTGAATGGACTTTAGGTATCTCGTCCTGGAAATCCCAATTTCTGAATTCATCAAGGTAGGGCGAGACCAGCTTATATTTAAAATCAATAACACAACCCGGCTTTAAAGCAGGCAAAGCAAATTTTACAGTGCTGCGGTATTTATAATCTTTTACGGTATACACCTTTTTTAAATCGAGCGGGGCGCTGCGCATTAGTCCATCGTCATCGCGGTAATAGGTGGTGCCTGTTATGTCGCTGACTTCTTCGGTTGTTTCTCCGCTGGCGCTGTGGTGAAAAGGTATCTCGATGGTGCCGTGTTCAAGGCCCTTTGTATCAAATATTTTTATGCGGGCATGGTAATCAAATATCAGGCGTACATGGTCGTCGCTTACCATATCTATTCTGCTTTTGCCAAATTCATTCAGGAAAAGAGCATGGGCGGCGGTATCTTTTGCGTATTTTTTTAAATCAAGGTCTTCGGTAGTTACACTCTGGTCAAAATCCTGGGCCTTTACAACGTGTTGAGCACCAGTAAGTAAAATAATAATGAGTAGTACTTTTTTCATACAATAATCGCGATAATTAGGATGCTATTAATTTAAAAATAAAACTTAGATATTAATTAAATTAAAAAATTTATTGTGCTGATTCTTTTTAGGACATTTGCGACCTTTACAGTACTACTGAATTATAACAATGAAATTAAAACTAAAACGCCCGCTTGCCTTTTTTGATCTGGAAACTACGGGGACTAATATCGGGGTTGATAGGATAGTCGAAATATCGGTTATTAAACTACACCCCGATGGCAGCGAAGAAGTTAAAACCTGGCGTGTGCACCCGGGGATGCCCATCCCCCTGGAGTCGTCGTTGGTACACGGTATTTATGACGAACATATAAAGGATGAGCCGGAATTTAAAGCCCTTGGCCAGGCCATTGCCGAATTTATTGGCGATAGCGACCTTGCAGGCTATAACTCCAACAAGTTTGACATCCCAATGCTGATGGAAGAATTTTTGCGTGCCGGCGTACAGTTTACATTGGATGATCGCCATTTTGTGGATGTACAGAATATATTTCACCAGATGGAGCAGCGTACGCTTAAAGCGGCCTACCAGTTTTATTGCGATAAAAAGATTGAAAACGCCCACTCGGCCGAGGCTGATACCCGCGCAACCATGGAAGTTTTGCTGGCGCAGATTGAGCGTTATGAAAACATGCAATGGGAAGATAAAAAAGGAAACATCACTACCCCGGTTGTAGGCGATGTGGAAGCTTTACACCATTTTACCAACCTGAGCAAACCAGTTGATTTTGCCGGCCGTATGGTTTACAACGAGCAGGGCGAAGAAACCATTAACTTTGGTAAACACAAAGGTAAAAGGGTTGAGGATGTATTAAACGCCGAGCCAAGCTATTATTCATGGATGATGCAGGGCGACTTTCCGTTATACACTAAGCGTAAATTAGAAGAAATTTATACCCGCTGGAATGCTAAAAAAGCTGCGGAGCGCCAGGCAAAAAACGCTGCCCAGCAGCCAAAACCAGCTGTACAGGCCCAGGCGCCACGCCCGGAAGCCCCAAAGGCCGATTACCCTAAAAAAGAATTTCACAAACCTGACCATACCAAAACCCAATATCCGCCCAAACCCTTTAAAAAGAAGGATGAACCGGCCCAGCCCGTTAACGACGATATGCTGGCTCAGTTAGCATTAAAGTTTAAAAAAGGATAAAGGAGTTTTGAGTGATGAGTTTTGAGTTTTAAAAGGTCTCCTTAAATTATTAGCAATAAAGTTTAAGGAGACCAATTTATTTAAAACAATAAGCATTAAAGTGGCTTTTTCTCACAACTCACAACTCACAACTCACAACTTCAAAAAATCGATATTGCGCTTCAAGCCGCTGAATTTGGTGCGTTTTACAGCCGAGTATTTAAACACTTTTTGAAATACATCCTGGGTAATATCTTGCCAGTCGGCGGCTTTTAGGTGCAACAAATCAGGGTGCGGGGTAAAGGCCGGTTCGGTGTTTAAAACCGAAAAGCGGTTCCATGGGCATACGTCCTGGCAAACGTCGCAGCCAAACATCCAGTTGTCCATTTTGCCTTTAAATTCCTGTGGAATTTCGTTTTTTAATTCGATAGTAAGGTATGATATGCACCGGCTGCCATCAACCACATAAGGGCCAACAATAGCATCAGTAGGGCAGGCATCAATACAATTGGTACAGGTGCCGCAATGATCGGCAGTGGGGGCTATATCATATTCCAATTCCAGATCAATGATCAGTTCGGCCAGGAAAAAGAACGAGCCTGCTTTTTTATTGAGCAGGTTGGTATTTTTGCCTATCCAGCCCATGCCCGATTTTTTGGCCCAGGCCTTGTCCAGTACCGGCGCCGAATCAACAAACACCCGGCCGCCAACTTCACCAACGTTTTCGTTGATGATTTGTAATAACTGTCTCAGCTTATCTTTTATAACGGTGTGGTAATCTATGCCATAGGCGTATTTTGATATTTTGGGCGCATCTGCATCGGTTTGCCGGTTATCGGTATAATAATTAATACCTAAAGAGATCACCGATTTTGCACCATCAACCAGCAGGCGCGGGTCAAGGCGTTTATCAAAGTGGTTTTCCATGTACTGCATTTCGCCATGCATGTTTTTTTTTAACCACGATTCAAGCCGGGGGGCTTCCTCTTCTAAAAATTCAGCTTTTGATATGCCGCAAAACAAAAAGCCAAGCTTTTGAGCTTCGCTTTTTATTAACTGGCTGTATACCGTCCTGTTTTGCATATCGGTACAAAGATACTACAAAATAAAATTCGTAATATATACGGTGTTTGGCAATGAATATGAAATAGTTAGATATTGTAATAGTATTTCTACAGAAAAAATCCAGATTGTTTAATCAGTGGTGTGGTTTTTGTAACTATTGATAAATATATAATTTATAAATGCTAACTCACTTAAGCTACCTGCCGCAACACGTTTTAGGGCTACATGCCACGGGTGAAATTACAAATGCCGACTATGAGAAAGCGTTGGAGCCTTTGCTTGACGAACATATAAAACAACACGGAAAAATTAATTTTATACTGGTATTGGAAACCGACATCAAGAATTTTGACGCGGGTGCCTGGTGCGGCAATATTGGAATTGGCCTGAAATATTTTACCAAGTGGAATAAAATGGCGATTGTTACCGATAGGGATGGCGTGAGGGAATTTAGCCATCTTTTTAAATATATACTGCCGGGCAAATACAAGGGCTATACCCTTAACGAATTGAACGAAGCCGTTAAATGGATAGCAGAGAAATAGCCTGTTGGGCAGGCCGCGATTTGGAGCTTGCTAATAATGTACTTGCTAAAAAATTAGTGTGCCGTCGTCGTCAATAAAACACCGGGTCACTATCCTACAGCTTATCGGCTCGCCATTTACTGTAGCGGGAACAAATACTTTGTCTTCTTCTTTCAAAACATTAACGTTCATGTTAAAGGTTTTTGAAAAATTGCCACTGTAAATAGTCACCTTAAAATAGGCCAGCCTGCCGCCGGGGCTCACCAGTAATTCAACAACGGCGATAGATGCTTCCCTGCTTATATCCATAAGGTTTGCCGGCAGCTTGAATAATTTTAAATAGGGGAGGTAACCAAAGTACCGCCCGCCGATTTTAATTGGTTTGGTGGTACGGTCGGTATCGGCAAGCTGTCTATCAACAAAATACCTTAGGTTTGATGTGGTATCTTCGGGTGCTTCGTACAACAACGCTTTTTTTGTATAGTCGTAGTTTTGCAGCAAATGGCCGTCGGGGGCATAAAAACGCCAGATACCCACTTTTACATCATTATCAAAACGGCCAGTGGCCAGGGCATAAGTTTTATTGTAAATCATCTGGTACAGGCCTTGCCTGGTACTTTTATCACTTTTTAAAACAGTTAGCTTTTCGGTAATGTGCGCGTTTATTTTATGACTGCGCTCAACCGTTTCCTGGGCAAGGGCCGCATTTATAAAAAGCAGGGTAAAAATTAGCAGGGTTAATTTTCTCAAAGACGTTGTGGATTTTGGGTAAATATAAAACGCGGATACATCAATATCAAATAGTTGGTTTAATATCACGGCTTGTTTTTTTTGACCATTTTACCCTATGAGGTTTAATGGATATTAGCTATTGTAATAGTTTTGTTGCATTAATAGCACGGGATGCTTAAACTTGTAGCCATAAACCATATTTCATGACTGCGCTAACTGATCAATCCGATTACAAAACGGTGCGTTTTTCTGAGACCACAATAACCGAATTGATGATCCCTTCTTATTCAAATTTCGGCGGAAAGATCCATGGAGGTATTTTGCTGTCGCTGATGGATAAGGTGGCTTATGTTTGCGCCGCCAAACATGCCGGTAATTATTGCGTTACCGCATCTATTGATACTGTTGATTTTTTACAGCCTGTTGAGGTGGGCGAACTGGTATCATTAATGGCATCGGTTAATTATGTAGGCAATACATCGCTGGTAGTTGGCATCAGGGTAGTATCTGAAAATATAAAAAACAACTCGGTAAAACATACCAATACCAGTTATTTTACCATGGTATCAAAAGATGAGCATAACAAACCCGCTAAAGTACCCGGTTTAATACTGGAACACCGGGAACATGTAAGGCGCTTTATTGAAGCCAGGCGCCGTAAAGAGATTAAGCAAAGCTATATGAAGGAAGTTGAGCAGATAAAAATGCCTGATAACTATGAGCATTGTATTGAGCTTTTGAAAGGCGAAAGGTGCCTGATTGCAGGTTAAATAAAATTAGGATTAGTTTGCCAAAATGTTTGGCATAATATTGCAGATAAGAATTCAATCCCCTACTAATAAATGAGGCGAACTATTGGCCAGGTGCTATTATTATTGCTAACGCATAGGATGTGCTATGCCCAAAAAGATGCGCCAATTGTTGCCGTTACCAATATCGCATCTATCAAAATAACGGTTGACAGCCTCAACAAATCTGCAGGTGAACGCTATATGGGCGCCCCTGATCAGGCGCGCGAAATGGCCGGCAAAGCGTTGCTGCTTTCCGAAAAAATAAAATACGATGCCGGAACAGGTTTGGCTTACGTAAACCTGGGCCATGTATACTGGTCGCAATCCTATTATCCCATCAGTTTATTTTATCTTAATTCGGCTTTGCCATATTTACCTAAGGATAATGCCACTTTGCTGGCCGAATGCTATAGTGCAATAGGCCGTACCTACCTGGAACTTAAAAACTATCAGCAGGCAATCAATAGTTTAAACCTGTCGGCAAAATATGCCGGAAATGATACCAAAATGCTTGGAGAGTTTTACACCGAGAAGTCGCTGGTATACATCAGGATGCGTGATTATGCGCGGGGCATGGCAGCAAGTTTGCAAGCCTTAAAGCTTTGCAGGGCCATCGGCGATGATAATAACACCAATATTATTTATACACGGTTGAGTTCGATACAGCGCCTTCAAAAACAGTTTCAAAAATCGATAGCTTATGATGATACCGCGTATTACATGAGCTTTAAAACCAATAACCGGCGATTGCGCGCGAAAACCCTTATTGAATACGCCGATAACTATAATGGCCTGAAGCAGTTTGATAAAGCAATTGAGTATGCCACAAGGGGCGCCGCGCTTGCTGATAGCATTGGTTTGATGAACGGTATTTCGGATGCCTACAGGACCATCATGTTTAGCTTCGAGCAAAAGAAAGATCTTGCCAATGCGTTAAAGTTTCAAAAGAAGTATAATGGGGCCCTTGATTCGTTGAACGAATCTGATAGGAGGCGCAATACCGAACTGATCCAGAATTATTTTGCTTTAAACGCCCGGCTTAAAGAGATTGCTGTAGTTGAACAAAGGGCCAAAGAAGATAAAGATAAGATCCATTTCCAAAATGCCATCATTATCACGCTCATCATCTCGTTGTTGGTTGTGCTTATTGCTTTATATATTACCTATTATAATTTTAAACAGAAGAAGCTATTGAGTAATAAGCTAAGCAGGCAGCATGAAGCCTTACTGGTGCAAAAGGGCCTGATTGAAGAACAATCGGCTAACCTTGCAGCAGTAAATAAGCTGAAGGATAAATTACTGGCCGTAATAGGACACGATTTGCGTACCCCTTTTGCAAACCTGCGTAGTATCATGGGGCTATTTAAGGATGATAACTTAAGCCTTGAAGATATGCACGGCCTGATGAAAAAAATGGAACCGGTAATTAAAGGCGGCGAACTTACATTATCCAACCTGTTGGAGTGGGCGGGCAGCCAGATCAGGGGAATAAATTTAACGCCATCTGCTGTCGACATAAACCTGGTGGGCGAAGAGTTGGCACAGATTTATAGTTACCAGCTACAGCAAAAAAACATCAGGTTTCAAAATATAGCTATTACCGGCCACATGGTAAAAGCCGATGAAAAGCATATTAAAGTGATTATAGGCAACCTGGTTAGCAATGCGATAAAGTTTACCGATGATAATGGCATTGTAACCCTGAGCAGCTACGTTACGGATGACGAGCTTGTAGTTAATGTTAACGATACAGGCAAAGGTATTGCTGGGGACCAGTTGATTAAGCTGTTTGATCTTAATTCGCACTTTACCCAAAATGGCACAATGGGCGAGGTTGGCACAGGTATAGGCTTGTTTTTATGTAAAGAGCTGGTAGAATTTAATGGCGGGCGCTTGTGGGTTAAATCAGAGGTAGGTAAGGGGAGTACCTTCAGTTTTAGTTTACCGCTGGCCGGCTAAGCAAAAATTATTCCTTTTTGTGTTAACAAATCATAAAGCTTTTACGTAAAAAAAGGTGGTAGTCAAAAAAGTTTTCTGAAATATATATTACCGGATAAGTAATTTAATTATTTAGAAATCGTTTTAACTATATATAGAGATTTAGTAAAATCAATTATATTTTCTAAAATAATGATATGGTGAATTTTTTACTATATTGTGACAATATTTATTACTCCTAACATTTTTTATTCCTGCTAATTTAATGGCTTTTTTAAACACAGTGCTCGAACCACCCTCGTACGGATGGACGGATGAGGATGGTAACCTTGCAAAACCTACCAATGCAACAATTTTAAAAGAATTTTTTTCGAGACTGAATGTTTTCCGGGACAAAAAAAACTGGCTTTCATTTTTAAGCTGGTTTTTAGTGCTTGCATTAACACCTTTCCTGTTTTTGTTTGTATTCAAATATTTCAGTATCATAGGCTTAATAGTGGCTTTTGTTTACAGCATGATTATTATGGGTACCCATGGTACTATATGGCATCATAGGTATTGCACACATAATGCCTACACTTTCAGCAACAAATTCTGGCGTTTTTTTACACAAAACCTTACGCTTAAAATTATTCCCGAAGAGATTTACGCGGTATCGCACCACGTTCATCATGCGCTGTCAGATCAGCCCGGCGATCCTTACAATGCACAGGGCGGCTTTATGTACTGCTTTTTGGCCGATGTAAATCACCAGCCCGTAGCCAGGAACATGACCGAAGCTTGCTATAAAAAATGTGTTAACTTAATGAAGCACGTTGGCGTAACCCCTAATACCTATAAGCAGTACCAAAAATGGGGTACAATTGCCAACCCGTACCGCACCATTGTTGGTATTATCCTTAACTGGGGCTTCTGGTTCACCGCATTTTACCTGATGGGTGGGTTGCCCCTGGCTTGCGCTATCTTCGGCTCGGCCGGATTTTGGGCTGTAGGCGTGCGTACCTTTAATTATGAAGGCCACGGTAAAGGGCAAGACAAACGCCGCGATGGCACCGATTATAACCGCGAGGATATGTCTATAAACCAGTTATGGCCTGGTTACGTGGCCGGGGAGTGGCATAACAACCACCACCTGTATCCTAAAAGTGCCCGCTCTGGCTTTAAGCCACATCAGTTTGACCTGGCCTGGTGCTATATCAAATTCATGAGCATGATAGGCGCCGTTAGTTCATACCGCGACTCGAAAAAAGAATTTTTGCTTACTTATTGCAATAAAGTACAGGTGCCGGTTACAGCACTGGCTATAAAACATATGGAAGTTAAGCCAGTACTGGTGCGGGCAAAGTAAAAGTGCTGACTTTCAGGACTGCCCGTTTATAATATCATCTTATTTTAAAGCGCCATTGCTGTTTCAGCGGTGGCGTTTTGCGTTTATCTCCTTTTTGTTGTGCGCCCGGATAAGGCTATTTATGTTAAAATAGTTACATTTTATTTACGATAGTAATTTATATATTAGCGAACCAACTAATCGTACAACTTAAACACCCGTAATCAATGTTAAATAAGCTTTTCTGTTTTGCAGCTTGCTTGTTGTGCCTTGTTTTTGTTAACAAAAAGGTACAGGCACAGGGGCTGGGGATATTTGATAATCAAACAGATGTAGGTACTATCAAACATCCGGGCGGTGGGCAATATGATGCCAAAACGCAGCAGTACGAGCTTAGCGGCTCGGGACAAAACATCTGGGCTACGCGCGATGATTTCCATTTTGTGTGGAAACGCATGAAAGGCGACTTTATATTACGCACCAACGCCGCTTTTATTGGTAAAGGTGTCGAGTTGCACCGTAAGGTTGGCCTGATGGTACGCAGCACCTTAGATAGTAATTCAAAACACATCAACGCTGTTGTTCATGGCGATGGCCTTACATCGTTGCAATATCGCAAAGTTGTTAGTGGTATTACCGAGGAGAAGAAGGCAGGCATCACCGCTGCCGATGTTATACAGTTAGAACGTAAAGGCAATACCTACACCATGTCGGTAGCCCGTAAGGGCGACTTGTTTGTTACCGAAGAAGTAAGCGATCTTGACCTTGGCGACGAAGTTTATGTGGGCATTTTTATCTGCTCCCATAACGCAGATGTAACCGAAAAGGCAACTTTCAGCAATGTACGTATTATAGTTCCGGCACCTGCAACATTGGTACCTTATAAACAATACCTGGGTAGCAGCATCGAATTGCTTGATGTAGAGACTCAAAACAGCACCATTGTTTACCAGTCGCCGCGATCATTGCAAGCACCAAACTGGATGAAGGATGGTAAATCATTGATCTATAACAGTGACGGTTCGTTGTTTAAGTTTGATCTTAAATCCAATACGCCGGTACAATTAAATACAGCGCCGGCAAAAAACAACAATAACGATCATATACTTTCTTTTGATGGCAAAATGCTGGTTATCAGCAGTGGCGATGGTGGCCCTTCCATAGGGTACACTGTTCCGGTTACAGGAGGCCAGGCGAAAAGGATTACAGCACCCGGCGTTGGCGCAAGCTATATGCATGGCTGGTCGCCGGATGGCAAATACCTTGTATTTTGTGGTCAAAGAAATAAAGAATTTGATGTATACCGCATCCCATCAGATGGAGGTCCCGAAGAAAGACTGACCACTACGCCCGGTTTGGACGACGGGCCCGAATATACACCCGACGGAAAATACATCTACTTTAATTCGGTACGTAGCGGGCTGATGCAGATTTGGCGTATGAAAGCCGATGGCAGCGAGCAAACGCAAATAACTAATGATGATTATAATAACTGGTTCCCGCATATATCGCCCGATGGCAAATGGATCGTATATATCACCTTCTTTAAAAACGAAGTGGCCCCGGACGATCACCCTTTTTACAAACATGTATTTTTAAGGCTGATGCCAATAGGTGGCGGCCCATCAAAAGTAATTGCTTATTTATATGGAGGGCAGGGTACTATCAATACTCCATCGTGGGCGCCGGATAGTAAACACCTTGCTTTTGTAAGTAATTCAGATTTATTGTTCCCGGTATTCCCGAAAGAAAAATAAGAAGAATCAAGAATTAAGAGTCAAGAATCAAGAAAAAATAAATTATTAATTTGAACCAGGTGATTTAAGATTATAGAAAAGGCACTTCATTTTAGAACGAATTACTTCTATCTTGACTCTTGATTCTTGTCTCTTGATTCTAACCCCCAAAATTATGACTACACGCAGATCATTTTTAAAAACAGGCGCCCTGGCCGTTGCCGGCGCTGCCCTTTTGCCCGATAGTTTATTTGCCGCACCCAAAAAACTTGAAAGGGTTGGCGTTCAGCTTTACAGCGTACGTGATGCCATGAAGCTTGACCCTAAGGGGACGCTGAAAAAAATTGCCGATGCGGGTTATCATCACGTCGAACATGCCAATTATGTCGATCGGAAATTTTACGGCTTCACCGCGAAAGAATTCAAAGCCATCTTGAATGACCTGGCGCTCAAAATGCCAAGCGGCCATACCGTAATGACGGCGCAACACTGGGACGAATCAAAAAAAGATTTTACCGATGCCTGGAAGTACACGGTAGAAGACGCTGCAACCATGGGGCAAAAATTTGTAATAAGCCCGTGGCTTGATGAAAAAGTACGCACAGATATGGATGCGCTGAAACGCGCCATGGAGCAATTTAACAAATGTGGCGAGTTATGCCAAAAATCGTCGATGAAATTTGGCTATCATAACCATCATTTCGAAATCAGCACCAAAGTAGGCGATATCACCCTGTATGACTATATAATTCAAAACACCGACGCCTCGTTGGTTGCACAACAAATAGATATCGGTAATATGTTAACTACCGGTGGGCATGCGCTTGAATTTATTAACAAATACCCAGGCAGGTTTGAGTCGATGCATGTTAAGGACGAAATAAAGGTTGCCCCACATGATGGCGATGATACCGAAAGCTGCATTTTAGGCCAGGGCATTATGCCGGTGAAAGCGATAGTAAAGGCAGGCAGCAAAAAAGGCGGCACTTCGCTTTTTATAATTGAGCAGGAAGCATATCAAGGCAAAGATCCGGTGGAGAGTGTAAAAATTGATTTACAAATCATGAAAAAATGGGGTTATTAATAGTATAAAGGTAACTTACACCATCAACGGATTTAATTTTTGAGGCGGTTAGCTTAAAAGCCTAAAATTACTAGGTTTGAATTCCGTTATAAACATACACACAGATTAGTTTAATTGCCTGCCTATTGCAGGTAAATAAACCAATTCCTGCTAAAACAATTTACTTGATATGCACAGGCGTACTGTAATAAAAAATTTGGCTCTGATAATAGGCGGCGCGGCAATACTTCCGGCATGCCATCGAATAGGGGGTAAGGCGTCTGTAACGCTTAAAAATGTTGATATCAGCGCCGATCAGGGGAAACTGGTAGGTGATATTTCTGAAACGATCGTTCCAAAAACAAATACCCCGGGCGCTAAAGATCTGGGGCTGCATTTATTTGTATTTAAGATGCTGGATGATTGCTATAAAAAAGAAGACCAGCAGGCATTCATGACCGGAATGGGACAGTTTACCGATATTGTTAAAAATAAATACGATAAATCTTTTTCGGATTTAAGCCAAAAACAGCGCGAAGAAATACTGTTAAATATTGAACATGACAAAGACGAAAAAAGCACCGCAAATCCGAAGGAGCTCAAAACTTTTTACGGGATAATAAAAGGCCAAACCGTAAATGGCTATATAAAGTCTAAATATTTTATGACAAAGCAAGTGGTGTATGAGCTTGTACCCGGTCGTTACAATGCCCGTTTCCCGTACAAGCAAAAGCAATCAGCATAAATAATGGCTAATTTAAATATAGATAGCGTTAAAGACAGAACATTTGATGCGATAGTGATTGGCTCGGGGATGAGTGGCGGCTGGGCTGCTAAAGAACTTACAGACAAGGGCCTTAAAACCCTGATATTGGAACGTGGCCGCGATGTAAAGCACAACAAGGATTACCCTACCACCAATATGTATCCCTGGGAGTTTGAGCACCGCGGAGAATTGCCCGTTGCTGTAAAAGAAGCCAACCCGATAGTAAACCGCTGCTACGCTTTTGGCGAGGACGCTGCTCATTTTTTTGTGAAAGATAACGATCATCCTTATGTACAGGAAAAACCGTTCGATTGGATTCGTGGTTACCAGGTAGGCGGTAAATCGTTACTTTGGGCCCGCCAAACCCAGCGCTGGAGCGAATTTGATTTTGAAGGCCCTGCCCGTGATGGTTTTGCTGTTGATTGGCCTATCCGGTACAAGGATATTGCGCCATGGTATAGTTATGTAGAAAAATTTGCAGGTATCTCTGGTAACAGAGACGGTATTGCAGAACTGCCCGATGGCGAGTTTTTACCAGCCTTTCCACTAAATGCTGTCGAAACTTATTTTAGTAATCACGTAAAAAGTAAATACAGCAACCGGCATGTGATAAGCGCACGTTGCGCGCATTTATCAAAACCCAACCAAATTCATTTAGATCAGGGCCGGGTACAATGCCAGGAGCGTATTTTGTGCCAGCGCGGCTGCCCGTTTGGCGGATACTTTAGCGCAAATGCTTCTACCATTCCCTGGGCATTAAAATCGGGCCATGCCACTTTACGCCCCTTCTCTGTTGTACAGGAAATTATTTACGACGAAAAAAAGGGCAAGGCAAGCGGCGTTCGTGTTATCGATGCCAACACAAAAGAAGCTATCGAATATTATGCCGATATCATATTTGTAAATGCGGCTGCTTTAAACACCAACCTCGTGCTGCTAAATTCCACGTCACATCGTTTCCCCAACGGGTTGGGCAATGATAGTGGTGTATTGGGTAAATATGTTGCCTTTCACAATTATTCGGCACATATAGGGGCCGAGTATGATGGCGAAAAGGAATGGACGACCGATGGCCGTAACCCGGCCGGTGGTGGTTATATTCCACGATTCCGTAACGTTTACAAACAGGAAACTAGCTTTTTACGCGGGTATGCTTCGGGCTTTAGTGCGTATCGGTACCAGCAGCGCCCTTGGGATGGTGTTGGCGCCAGCCTGAAGGATAACCTGGTTAAGGATAACCTGAGCGGCTGGAAAGTAGGATCGCACATGATGGGCGAAACCATACCCAAAGAAAGCAACTACGTGGCCCTTGATAAAGCGTTAAAAGACCAATGGGGGATACCGCAACTGAAAATATCGGTTGACTATGATGATAACGACGAGAAGATGAAGAAGGACTACGTAGAGCAGTTGACAGAAATGTTTACCTCTGCGGGTTTTACCAATATAAAAGCCAGTACCGATAACCGCGCACCGGGACTTGATATTCACGAAATGGGTGGTGCCCGGATGGGTAACGACCCTAAAACATCAGTATTAAATAAATGGAACCAAATGCATGCTGTAAAAAATGTATTTGTAACCGATGGCGCCTGCATGACCTCAACCTCATGCCAAAACCCATCGCTTACCTACATGGCCTTTACCGCGCGGGCAGCCGACTATGCGGTGAGTGAGATGAAAAAGGGAAATATATAGTGGTGAGTGGTGAGTGGTGAGTAGTGAGTGGTGAATAGTGAGTGGTGGGTAGTGAGTGTCATGAGAGTAGTGAGTGTCATGAGAGTAGTGTGGGATAGCGAGTTGTGAAAAGTATCGGTGAATCGTTAAGATCTAATATCATTTAATAAACTAACCACTCTCCGCTCACCATTCACCACTCCCCACAACACATTGTGTAAAAAAAACACAAAGCATATTTGTAAAATAATTTTTATTCATACATTTAACCGAACAACCAAGTAATAAACAAAATTTAACAACCTAATATAATTGTATGTCTGCAAATACTTATGACGCTATTGTCATCGGCTCGGGGATATCTGGTGGGTGGGCTGCCAAGGAACTGACACAAAAGGGTTTAAAAACCATTATGCTGGAACGCGGCCGCGATATCAAGCATATAAAAGATTATGTGAACGCTAATAAAGATCCATGGGATTTTACCCACAGAGGCGGGCGCACACAAAAAATGATTGACGATTATCCTGTTTTAAAACGCGATTATCCACTTAACGAGGTCAATCTTGATTATTGGGCAAGCGATAAGGACAGTCCTTACACAGAAACAAAAAGGTTCGATTGGTTTCGTGGTTATCACGTAGGTGGTCGTTCGTTAATGTGGGGCAGGCAATCATACCGCTGGGCCGATGTTGATTTTGAGGCCAATTTAAAAGATGGCATCGCGGTTGACTGGCCTATCCGTTATAAGGATGTAGCGCCGTGGTACAGCTATGCCGAGAAATTTGCAGGCATATCTGGTAACAGAGATGGCTTGGCCATACTTCCTGATGGTGATTTTATGCCGCCAATGGAAATGAATGTGGTTGAAAAGGATGTTGCCAAAAGATTAAAAGATCATTATAAAGAGGCGCGCGACATGATTATTGGCCGTACAGCCAATATTACCATACCGCATAACGACCGTACAAATTGCCAGTACCGCAATAAATGCTGGTTGGGTTGTCCGTTTGGTGCTTATTTTAGTACGCAATCGGCTACATTGCCGGCTGCTATGGCTACGGGTAATTTAACGGTAAGGCCGTGGTCTATCGTTACAAAAATTTTGTACGATAAGGATACCAAAAAAGCCAAAGGTGTTGAGGTGCTGGATGCAGAAACCAATCAAACCTATGAATATTTTGCAAAAATTGTGTTTTTGAATGCATCAACAATTAACTCAGCCTGGATATTGATGAATTCGGCAACCGACGTTTGGGACGGCGGTTTGGGCAGCAGCAGCGGCGAACTTGGCCATAACCTGATGGATCATCACTTAGGTGTTGGTGCATCTGGCAGGTACGAAGGCTTTGAAGATAAATATTACTTTGGCCGCCGTGCAAACGGATTTTACATCCCTCGCTTTGCCAACCTTGGTGGCGACAAACGCGATTTTATCCGTGGGTTTGGTTACCAGGGCGGTGCAAGCCGCGAAGGCTGGAGCAGGGATATTGCCGAATTAAACATAGGCGCGGCCTATAAAGATGCACTTACCGAACCAGGCTCATGGTCGGTTGGTATGGGCGGCTTCGGCGAAACGCTGCCTTATCATGAAAACAAGGTTACGCTTGATAAAACCAAAAAAGACAAATGGGGCTTGAATGTTGTTGCCATAGATGCCGAGCTTAAGGATAACGAAAAGAAAA
Source organism: Mucilaginibacter sp. P2_A5 (assembly GCF_056404995.1). Classification (NCBI taxonomy): domain Bacteria; kingdom Pseudomonadati; phylum Bacteroidota; class Sphingobacteriia; order Sphingobacteriales; family Sphingobacteriaceae; genus Mucilaginibacter; species Mucilaginibacter sp. P2_A5. The sequence goes on along the minus strand of NZ_JBFUCY010000004.1, from coordinate 71,316 downwards.
TGCGCGTAGCCATGGAAGCCGAAGGAAAAGCAATGCTGGAAGCTGCCGGGGTTAAAGATGTGAAAACGCACAGCTCCAACCCGTTCCTTGGCCGCGGTATTCATGAAATGGGCACAGCACGTATGGGCCGCGATCCTAAAACATCGGTACTTAACCAGTGGAACCAGGTTTGGGATGCCAAAAACGTATTTGTTACCGATGGATCTTGTATGACATCTGCTGCATGCCAAAATCCGTCGCTTACTTATATGGCGCTAACAGCCCGTGCAGCTAATTATGCGGTTGAAGCATTAAAGAAAAACGAGATCTAACCAAAACATCATAATACAATACCTATGTCTGAAGAAAAAGATAACGTTACTTCAAACCCGTCGCGGCGGGACTTTATCAAAACCACTACCGTAGCTGCCGCAAGCTTCATGATCGTTCCGCGTTTTGTTTTAGGCGGAAAGGGTTATACGGCGCCAAGCGATAGACTGTTAATTGCAGGCGTTGGCGCGGGCGGTAAAGGCCAGAGCGATATTGCTAATTTTTACAAAAGCGGCAAAGCCGAAATTGCTTTTCTGTGCGATGTAGACGACAGGCGTTCGGCCAAATCACGTGCCGACTTCCCTAAAGCCAAATATTATAAAGACTGGCGCGAGATGTACGATAAAGAGCATAAACACTTTGATGCAGTATCTATATCTACTCCAGATCATAACCATGCCATCATAACCTATAAGGCGATGCAGATGGGTAAGCACGTATACGTGCAAAAACCAATGACGCATGATATTTGGGAAGCCCGGTTATTGACAGAAGCAGCAAAAAAATATAAAGTAGTAACCCAGATGGGTAACCAGGGATCGTCAAATGATGGTACCCGTTTATTATCTGAATGGTATGATGCCGATTTAATTGGCGATGTGCATACCGTTTACTGCTGGACAAACCGCCCGGTATGGCCGCAGGGTATTCAATGGCCGGCAGCCAACCCTAATATTCCTAAAGAATTAGATTGGGATCTGTGGCTGGGTACTGCGCCCAAAAAAGATTATGTCGATAAATTAGTACCGTTTAACTGGCGCGGATGGTGGGATTATGGAACAGGCGCCCTGGGCGATATGGGCTGTCACCTTGTTGAGGCACCTTTCAGGGTATTGGGTATCCAGTATGCAAAAGATGTACAGGCGAGTGTTGGTAGTGTATATGTAGATGAGTTTAAAGAAGGTCATTTCCCTGAAAGCTGTCCTCCGTCAAGCCACATCACGTTAACATTCCCTAAAACCGATAAAACTAAGGGCGATGTTAAACTACACTGGATGGACGGCGGTATACAACCCGAAAGGCCTGAAGAGTTATTACCAAGCGAAAAATTTGGCGGCGAAGAAGGTAACGGAACGTTATTTATTGGTACAAAAGGAAAAATGTACGCAAGTACATATTCAGATGCGCCCACACTATTGCCAACTGCACTTACCAAAGACGCAAAAGCTCCTCAGAAATGGGCACGTGTACAGGGTGGGGCAAATGGTCACTATGCACAATGGGTAGAGGGATGTTTAGCCGGTTATGGTAAAACAGAACTAAGTTCATCTTTTGATAAGGCAGGTCCGCTTACCGAGGCTTTGTTAATGGCAAACCTTGCAGTACGTGGACACGAATTACAGGGTGGCCGTATAAAACTGGTTTGGGATAATAACGCGATGAAGGTGATCAATTTTGATGCTGTAAACAAATATATAAAACGCGATTACCGCGAAGGTTTTGAGCTGAAAGCTTAGGTTAATTAGTGGGAGATAGTTAGTGAATTAGAGAATTAGTGAGTTAGTGATTTTGAAAATAAGGTCGCTAATGAACAAATTCAATAATTTACAGATCAAAAAAATCACTAATTCACTAAATCAGTCATTCACTAATTACAAAATCATTCACTAATTAATAAAAAATTATAAAACAATGAATAGAAGAGACGCAATTAGCAGGGTGGGCTTGTTACTTGGAGGCGCGGTAATAGGAGCCGAGTTTTTCATTTCGGGCTGTAAGTCATCAACATCCGCTTCGGGTGTGGCCGACCTGTCTAAACCAGAAATTATCGCCTTCCTTGATGAGGTTGGCGAAACCATTTTACCAGCCACAACTTCCCCGGGTGCCAAAGCAGCCGAGATAGGCAAGTTTATGGGCGTAATGGTAACCGATTGCTACAAACCGGCCGATCAGGAAATATTTTTAAAAGGTATTTCTCAAGTTGACGAAGCCAGCAATAAAAAGTTTGGTAAAAAATTCATGGAAGCAGATGTCAAGCAACGTACCGAACTGCTTACCGAACTTGATGCTGAACAAAAGGCCTACACTAAAACTAAAAAACCTGAGGACCCTAACCATTATTTCAGGATGATGAAAGAATTAACCTTGTTGGGTTTCTTTACTTCAAAACCCGGCGCAACCCAGGCTTTGCGTTACCTGCCGGTACCCGGCAAGTACGATGGTAATTTCCCGTACAAAAAAGGAGATAAAGCCTGGGCGACCTAAAAGGTTGGTTTGTAGTTGATTGGGTTCATTAGGTGAGTGGTTGGACAAGAGAGTGCTTGATTGAGTTGAATAAGAGAATGGTTGATTGAGTTAATAGGTTAATCCTATCAACCTAATTAACATAATCTAACTCAATCAACACAATCCAACTTAATCAACCTAATGAACTCAATCAATCACTCACTTAATGATAATTGGTTTGTGGTTGATTAAGTTGGATTGAGTTTATTAAGTTAGCGTTGGTTGCTTGTGTTAAATAAATGGTTACTAAGTTGAAAATATATGAACAGCAATGTTTTGAAAAATCAACTCAAATAACCAAATTTACCCTATTCAATCGATTGTATTCTATTTTAATTAATTAACTCAATTCAACTTACTCAACCCAACCCAACTCAATCAATACAACAAAAAAACAATGAAATTAAGATTAGGAATGATTGGCGGCGGGCAAGGTGCGTTTATTGGCGCCGTGCACAGGATTGCCGCCCGCATTGATGGCGAATATGAATTGGTTTGCGGCGCTTTTAGCAGTAACGCCGAAAAATCAAAAGCAAGTGGCGTTTTGCTGGGTTTGCCCGAAAACCGTGTTTACAGTTCATATACCGAACTTATTGAAAAAGAAAAACAGCTGCCTGAAGACGAACGCGTTCAGGTAATCAGCATAGTTACACCCAACCATGTTCACTTTGATCCATCTAAAGCGGCATTGGAGAATGGGTTTCATGTTGTGTTAGATAAGCCTATGACATTTTCATTGGCCGAGGCTAAGGAACTGGAGAAAGTGGTGAAATCAAGCGGCAAATTGTTTTGCTTAACACATACCTATACCGGTTATCCGATGGTAAAGGAAGCTAAGCAATTGATAAAGGCTGGTAAATTGGGAGCTATCCGCAAAGTTTATGTTGAGTATCCGCAAGGATGGCTAAGCAGCTTTTTAGAAGGAGATGACAACAAACAAGCTTCATGGCGTACCGATCCAGGCAAAAGCGGGATAGCCGGTGCCATGGGCGATATTGGTACCCACGCCTTTAACCTTGCCGAATACGTAACCGGGCTGCAGGTAACAAAAATATGTGCCGATATTAACGTGGTTGTACCGGGACGCAAGCTTGACGATGACGGGGCAGCCTTACTGAAATTCAATAACGGTGCAAGTGGTGTGCTTACGGCTACCCAGATTGCTGCCGGCGAAGAAAATAACGTAAAAATCAGGGTTTATGGCGAAAAAGGTGGCCTGGAATGGCACCAAAGCGATGCCAACTCCTTAACCCTGATGTATACCGATAAGCCGATGGAAGTATGGCGCACAGGCGGCGGTTACACCAGCTCGTTCGCGCAACATAATACCCGTACACCTGCCGGCCACCCCGAAGGTTACCTGGAGGCTTTTGCCAATTTGTACCGTAATTTCGCCTTAACTGTTAAAGCCGGTTTAGAGGGTAGGGAGGCCACGCCTGAAGAGTTGGATTATCCTGGTATTGAAGAAGGTGTGCGCGGTATGGCGTTTATCGAAAATGTGATCGCTTCGGGCAAATCAGATAAAAAGTGGACTGAGTTTACTATCTAACAAAAAACTATGAAAACCATTAAAGGACCTGCAATATTTATAGCTCAATTTATAGGCGACAACGCACCTTTTAACAGTCTGGATTCTATTTGCCAATGGGCAGCCGGACTTGGCTATAAAGGCGTGCAACTGCCAACTTTGGATGCCCGTTTCATTGATCTGCAAAAAGCTGCCGAAAGCAAAACTTATGCCGAGGAAGTAAAAGGTGTAGTAAACAGCCATGGGTTAGAAATTACCGAATTATCAACCCACCTGCAAGGCCAGCTGGTAGCGGTAAACCCCGTTTATGACGAACTGTTTGATGGGTTTGCTCCCGAACAATACCGTAAAAACCCCGCAGAGAGGCAAAAATGGGCCGTACAGCAGCTTAAATACGCCGCGCAGGCTTCAAAAAATTTAGGCTTGCAGGCATCTGTTACTTTTAGCGGCGCGCTGCTTTGGCCTATGGTATACCCGTGGCCGCAACGTCCTGCCGGCATTGTGGAGACGGCTTTTGAAGAATTAGCCAAACGCTGGACACCTATCCTTGATGTTTACGAGGATAATGGTATCGATTTATGCTACGAAGTGCACCCGGGCGAAGACTTGCACGATGGTATTACCTTCGAAATGTTTTTGGATAAAGTAAAAGGACATAAACGCGCCAATTTATTGTATGATCCATCACATTTTGTTTTACAATGCCTGGATTATTTAGAATATATCGACCTGTATCACGAACGTATAAAAATGTTCCACGTTAAAGATGCCGAGTTTAACCCGACAGGCAGGCAAGGCGTATACGGCGGTTACCAGAACTGGGTTGACCGTGCAGGTCGTTTCCGCTCATTAGGCGATGGACAGGTTGATTTTAAAGCAATATTTAGTAAGCTAACGCAATACGATTTCCCCGGATGGGCCGTGCTGGAATGGGAGTGTGCGCTTAAACATCCTGAAGATGGTGCCCGCGAAGGCGCTGAGTTTATCAAAAATCACATCATCCGTGTAACCGAACGTGCGTTTGACGATTTTGCTGCATCAGGTGCCGATGACGTGCTGAACAGGAAGACGTTAGGAATATAAAAAAACAGTACATTTGAAATAGCCAATTAACCAATTAATTAAACTTAAAATACTTAAATGCAAACCATTAACCGCACACAACTATTCAGGGCAAGTTGCTTAGCCTTATTAGTAACATCATTATCATTCGGTATTCGTGCCGGTATCATGGGCGACCTTGGTATAAACTTTCATTTAAACAAAGCGCAATTAGGTTCAATAACCGCAACGGCGTTCTGGGGATTTCCACTTGCCGTGGTTATAGGAGGAATGATTGTGGATATCATAGGCATGAAACGTTTGTTGGTTATGGCATTTATTTTTCACTTATTAGGGATACTATTTACGGTATTTGCAAACGGTTTTTGGTCCCTCTTTTTCTCAACCTTGCTTGTGGGGATAGCCAATGGAACAGTTGAAGCCGCTTGTAACCCACTGGTAACAGCGTTATATCCAGAAAATAAGACCACTAAACTTAATCATTTCCATTTGTGGTTCCCCGGTGGAATATTTATCGGAACCCTGATTGTTTTATTATTTACAAAAATAGGCTTAAGCTGGCAGATTCAGGTTGGTGTTATGCTTATTCCAACACTGATTTACGGATTTCTGTTTTCTAAACTTGATTTTCCAGTTACTGAGCGTGTTTCGTCTGGTGTATCAATGGGAGGCATGTATAAGGCGATAATCACACCATTATTTATCTTCATGTTTGTATGTATGTGCGGTACTGCGATAACTGAATTATATACCGAACAATGGGTGCCTGTCTTGTTACAGAAAGTGGTAGCAAATCCAATACTTATTGTAACTGCAACTTCGGGTATTATGGTTATAGGCAGAGGTTTTGCTGAACCGGTTATACGTCGCTTTGCTCCTCAGGGAGTTTTATTGATGTCGGCCACTCTCGCAGCCGTCGGTCTTTACTTGCTTTTTTCGTCTACCGGCAATGTGTTTTTTGCAGCGATATTATTTGGCGTAGGGGTATGTTATTTCTGGCCTACAATGCTTGGTTTTGTATCAGAAAACGTGCCGAAGTCAGGAGCTTTGGGGCTAAATCTCATGGGAGGGGCAGGTATGTTCTCTGTTTCAGTATATACTGTATTTATGGGGAGGTATTATGATAGTATCGTAAAGGCAGCTAATGGTGACAGTAGTTTTGCAGGTCAAAAAGTTTTACAAGCAACTATTATTATCCCCATTGCTTTAATAGTGGCCTTTACCGGATTGGTATTTTACATGCGTGCAAAGAAAAAAACAGCCCCATTAAGCCAGGTAACTGTTTAACGGGTCCTTTTTTCGGATAAAAATTGTATTTTTCGGCACAATTAATAAAACGAATTAAAAACAGTATAAACCGTTAAAAATTATAGGCAAAACCTAATTGGTTTTGATGGTATATACTTAATTAAAAAACAAAAATTGATGGGATTAAAGCCCCGTTACCCTAAAAACAAATTAACTAAATGAAAAAGGCTTTTTTTATTCTTGGTATCTGCGCGGTAGTATCTGCCTGTGGCGGTAATTCGGCAAGTAAAGGTGGTAGTGATAGCACAGCTGCGGCAAATCAAACTGCCAAGGCAACTAATTCTGATGCTGATACCAATGCTACTAAAACCGGTACCGAAGCAGCGGGTGGCTCGGCAGGGTCTGCCGCCGGCGAAAAACTATTGGCCGCTAATGATTGCGGAACATGTCATAAAGTTGACACAAAAGTTATTGGCCCATCTTTCCAGGATATCGCTAAAAAATACGATGCTTCCCAGGCCAACATTGATATGCTGGCCAAAAAAGTAATTTCAGGTGGTAGTGGTAACTGGGGTACAATGGCCATGACGCCGCACCCTGCGCTTGCCGAAAGCGATTCGAAAGAAATAGTACAATATATACTTGCACAAAAAAAATAACCTGGATAATTTATCAGGGCATAAGCTGTAAACTTTGGAAATCTCCGGCCGGTCATTTAATGGTACGGCCGGTAATTTCCATTGCTTTTTTATTTTGTTCTGAATTTTTTTATTAAGGTGTTTAACCAATTATAATCCGGTGGGCCAATCCCCCGGAATAAACCGATAATTAACCATGGAATCAAATCAAAACAGGCGGTCGGCTATAAAAAATATAGTTACCGGTACAGCAGCAATTACCGCGGCCGGCATGTTATCGTCATTTAAACCCGGAGAAAAAGAAATGGTAGTTGATACTGCGTTGAAAGGCAACATTAACCACGCCGTGTGCCGTTGGTGCTATGGCGATATGACAGTTGAACAACTTTGTGCCGCTGCCAAAGATATCGGCATAAAAGGCATCGACCTGGTTGGCCCGGCAGACTGGCCTACGCTTCAAAAGTATGGCTTGTACTCGTCTATGTGTAACGGTGCCGAAATAAACCTGACCGATGGCTTTGGCGATAAACAGTTTCATGCCCAGTTGCAAAAAAACTACAGCGAAATGATCCCTAAAGTTGCAGCTGCAGGTTACAAAAACCTGATTTGTTTTAGCGGCAGCCGCCGCGGTAAAGACAATGAAACCGGCTGGAATAATTGTGTTGAAGGTTTGAAACCAATGGTTGAATTGGCCGAAAAACACAATATTGTATTGGTAATGGAATTGCTGAACAGTAAAATTGACCACAAAGATTACCAATGCGATAGGGTAGAATGGGGAGCCGAACTAGCCAAAAGGTTAGGATCGGAACATTTTAAACTGTTGTTTGATATTTACCACATGCAAATTGATGAAGGTGATGTGATCCGCAACATTCGCCAATATCATCCATATATCAATCATTACCATACAGGTGGCGTACCCGGCCGTAACGAGATTGACGAAACACAGGAGCTTTACTATCCCGCAATAATGAAGGCTATTGTAGAAACCGGGCATAAAGGTTTTGTTGCGCAGGAGTTTATCCCCAAACAAAAAGATAAGGTCGCGTCGTTGCGTAAAGCGGTGCACATTTGTGACGTTTAAACCTTTAGGGATAAACACACTCTAAAAAACATTAACCAAACAGAAATACATGACATCCAGGAGAACATTTTTAGCGCAGGCCGGTTTACTTTCGGCCGGCGTAATGTTAGCGCCGTCTTTATTATCGGCAAAAGAGAAAAATGGAGCGGGGCTACAATTATATAGCTTACGCAACGAGTTGCCCGCCGATGTAAAAGGCGTAATAACCAAAGTGGCCAAAGCTGGTTACAAAGAAGTTGAAACCTTTGGCTATAGTAAAGACAAAGGCTACTGGGGACTACCAAGCAAGGATTTTGGCGCATTGCTAAAAGATAACGGATTGAGCAGCCCAAGCGGCCACTACGGTTTAGATTCGTTTTTTGGCGAAGGAAAAACTGACGATTTAAACATGTATATGGAAGTGGCCAACGCCATTGGCCAAACTTATATCATAGTGCCCTCATTAAACCATAATTTTATAAAAACGGTTGACGATTGCAAAAGCGTTGCCGAAAAAATGAATAAAGCTGCCGAAATATGCAAAGCTTCGGGTTTAAAGTTGGGATATCATAACCATAATTTTGAGTGGGCGCCGGTTGGCGATACTACGTTTTACGATGTAGTGCTAAACAATACCGACCCTAAGCTGGTTAATATGGAAATGGATTTATACTGGGTGGTACGTGCCGGCCAGGATCCATTAGCTATTTTTGAAAAACACCCGGGCCGTTTTACCTTTGTGCACATTAAGGATAGGGATAAAACCAATCCAAACCTGAATACCGAGATAGGTACCGGTGATATTGATTTTGTGAAGATATTGGGCAAAGCAAAACAGGGAGGTGTAAAACACTTTATTGTTGAGCAGGAGAATTTTACCAATATTGATCCTTATGTAAGCATAGCCCAAAGCGCTGCCTATTTAAAAAATACGCTTCACGTATAATAACCAATTGTAACATGAAATATTCGATAATATTAACCACCATTTTAGCCGGGAGTTTTTTTATGGCTAATGCGCAAAACGCCAAACCCGAGGATACCGAAATTTGGGAACCAATCCCGAAGGCTGTAGTACCGGGTAAGGTTTTAGGCGATGCCCCTTCGGATGCTATTATTTTGTTTGATGGTAAAGGTCTTGACGAGTGGGTTGACGTAGAGACCCAAACACCGGCCAAATGGACGGTAAAAGGCGACGTGCTTACCGTAAACAAAGCTACAGGTAATATAGAAACCAAAAAGAAATTTACCAATTACCAATTGCACCTGGAGTGGCGCGTACCTGCAAATATTACCGGTAGCGGCCAGGCCCGTGGTAACAGTGGCGTGTTTTTAGCATCAATAGGAAAAGGCGATGCCGGCTACGAACTGCAGGTTTTAGATTCATACAATAACAAAACCTACGTAAATGGTATGGCAGGCAGCTTGTACAAACAAGTTATTCCGTTGGCAAACCCCGGCCGCAAACCAGGTGAATGGAATGTGTATGATGTGGTATGGACTGCCCCCGTGTTTAATACTGACGGTACACTAAAATCGGCCGCAAAGGCAACGGTGTTCTTTAACGGCGTATTGGTTGAAAATAACTTCGAACTGCTTGGCCCAACCCAGTATATAGGCAAACCATCTTACGAAGGAAAAGCCCATGGGGCAGCAGCAATAAAACTACAAGCCCACGGCGATAAAAGCGAACCGCTTAGTTTCCGCAATATCTGGGTAAGAGAATTGTAAATAAATATTAAAGATATTTGAAAAGCCCGTTCCTGAAAATGAAATGGGCTTTTTTGATTTATTATCGTGCGTTAAGTTTTTAGTCGGAGAATCCATCTCTTTGCTTCTAAAGTACTTCAAAATCTTCCTTTTATCTCCCAAAAAAATACTTATATTGAACCTGTAAATCAATATTGACCTATCAGTATTGATTTAAAATCTACAGCCTGTTATCGTACCCCCTTATGATAACAGATTTTAACGTGACCAATTAACGATCAAGACGTCAATAATTTGAATATTTACAGGTATTTATTTTTAAGTTTACTACTGCCGCTTTTTGCTTTGAAAAGTTTTTCGCAGCAGGGTAACCTTAAATTTGAGCACTTTGGTACCCGTGAGGGTTTGTCGCAGGTTAATGTGAGTTGCATAATGCAGGGTAGCCGCGGTTTTATATGGATAGGCACCCGCGATGGCCTTAACCGTTATGATGGCTACAGTTTCATAAATTATAAACATAACGCTACCGATAACAATAGCCTGAGCAGCAATGTGGTGACTGATGTGGTTGAGGATAAGCAAGGCAATATTTGGATTGCTACCGCTATCGGGTTAAATAAATACGATTTTAAGGCCGGCCGTTTTTCGCGTTACCAACACGATGATAATAATAGCAACAGCTTATCGGGTAATACCATAAATGACCTGGCTATTGATCACGACGGCAATTTATGGATAGGGATGCAAAGGAGCGGGCTCGACCGTTTCGATATCAAACAAAATAAGTTTACACATTATCGCCATTCCGATACAGATAGTACATCATTGAGTAATGATAATGTGGCTTCGATGCTTGAAGATTCAAAACACAATCTTTGGGTGGGCACATCGGGCGGGGGATTAAACCTGCTTGATAGAAAGAGTAATTCATTCAGGTTGTTCCGGCATTCAGATTCAGATAAAAGTTCCATTTCCCAAAATAATGTTACAGCTATTTTTGAAGATGGTAATCATAAAATTTGGGTAGGTACTATGGATGCCGGGCTTAATTTATTTGACAGGGATAAAGGCACGTTTAAACACTATTTACATAGCGATAAACAGGCCGGTACTATTGCAGGCAATACGATCATGAGCATAGGCATGGACCTGAGCAACAACCTTTGGGTGGGATCGGAGAATGCCGGGCTTAGCATCTTTAACTTCAGGACAGGGTCAATCAATACTTATGCCCATGACGACATCGATAAAAACAGCATCAGCGGTAATACCATTTACAGTATCTGCCGCGATAGGATAGGTAATATGTGGCTGGGGGCTTTTAGCGGTGGTGTTAATTTGTATAAGCGCAGCACCGAAAGCTTTACTCATTACCGGCACACAACATCAGCCAAAAGCTTGTCGAATAATTTTGTGCTGGCGCTTTATGAGGATAATGATAAAAATCTTTGGGTAGGCAGCGATGGCGGCGGGATAACTGTTTTTAACAAAGATGGCAGCGTGAAACAGTACTTAAAACAGCCCGGCGATAAAAATAGTATTTCGGCCAACTATGTACTTACCATTAACCAGGATTATCAGGGTAACTACTGGATAGGCACATGGTCTGGAGGCATTTCTGTTTTAAATAAAAATACAGGGAAATTCACCAATTATCTGAGTGACCCTTCAAATCCGAATGGCTTAAGTAATAACAATGTATACGCGTTGATACATACCCGCGATAATAACAGCTGGATAGGTACTTACAACGGAGGGCTGAATAGGTTTGATAGCAAAACTAAAATATTTAAAACCTTCAGGTTTGATCCGCATAATACAGGCAGCCTGAGCAGTGATAGGATTTACTCCTTATTGGAAGATAGTAAAGGAAACCTGTGGATAGGCACTTTTGATGGCGGTCTGAATAAATTTGATCCGGCAACAAACTCTTTCACGCGCTTTACACATAATGAAAAGGCAAACAGCATTAGCAATAACGGCGTTCCGGATATTTTTGAGGATAGCAAAGGACGGTTATGGATTAGTACCTTGTTGGGTTTAGATCTTTTTGATCCGATTACCAAACGCTTTACCGTTTTCGGCATAAAGGATGGTTTGCCCAGCGATATCATTTACGCGGTAAGGGAGGATAAAAAAGGTATGCTGTGGGTAAGCACCAACAACGGGCTCTCTAATTTTGACCCTGTTAAGCGCACCTTTAAAAATTATACTGTTGAGGATGGGTTACAGGAGGATGAGTTTAAATCGCACTCGGCATTGCAAACCAGCGACGGTAAATTATACTTTGGCGGCATCAACGGCTTTAACGGGTTTAAGCCCGAACAGATTTTAAAGCCCGCCGGCTTTTCGCCATTGGTGATTACCGATTTTCAACTTTTTAATAAATCGCTAACGGTAGCCCGTGATGCAAATGACCCTTCGCCGCTTAAACAGGATATTGTAGATACAAAATCTATTACGTTATCCCATCGCCAGTCGGTAATTACCCTGCGCTACGCGGCGCTTGATTATGCATCAGCCGACAAAAATGAATACAACTATATGCTGGAGAATTTTGACAAGGACTGGAATAATGTAGGCAGCCGTAACACAGCATCGTACACCAATTTACCGCCGGGACACTATCAGTTTAAGTTAAAATACAAAAACACCACCGGCACCTGGTCGCCGGTTAGGCTGGGCTTACAGATTATTATTGTACCTCCGTTTTGGCTAACCTGGTGGTTTAAATTACTGGCAATTTTGGCGGTTATTGGCTTGGTAGATGTTATTTTCCGGTACCGTATTATGCTGGAAAAAAAGAAAAAAATGGTACTGGAACGTTTAGTTGAAGAACGCACCGACAGCCTGACCAGGATGACCATTGACGAAAGAATCTCGCGAGAGGCAGCCGAGAAAGCCCGTGAGGAGGCCGAAAAGGCAAAGGAGGATGCCGAGGCCGCCAACAAAGCAAAAAGTGTTTTCCTGGCTACAATGAGCCACGAAATCCGTACGCCTATGAACGGGGTAATTGGTATGGCATCGCTGCTTGCCAGTACCAGCCTTAGCCCCGAGCAGGAAGAATATACCGAAACTATAAGAACAAGCGGCGATGCGCTGTTGACGGTTATTAACGACATCCTTGATTTTTCAAAGATAGAATCGGGAAATATGGAAATTGAGCAGGAAGACTTTGACCTGCGCGACTGTATAGAAAATGTATTGGATGTTTTTGCCGAAAAATCATCGCGCGCCAATATCGATTTGGTATACCAGGTGCAGCATGACGTGCCGGCACAAATAATTTCCGACTCGTTACGGCTCAGGCAGATCCTGATAAACCTGGTTGGCAATGCCATCAAATTCACCGCGCAGGGCGAAGTATTCATCAGCGTATCTGTTAAAAGTAATAATGACGATGTACTTGAACTGCTGTTTAAAGTACGCGATACAGGTATTGGTATTCCGGAGGATAAAATGGGCCGGTTGTTTAAAGCATTTTCACAAGTTGATTCAAGCACCACCCGCAAGTATGGCGGCTCGGGGCTGGGCCTGGCTATCTGCGAAAAGCTGGTTAAGATAATGGGGGGCGAAATAATGGTAAAAAGCGAAGTAGGGGCGGGCACTACCTTTGCCTTTAGCATAAAAACAAGAAGCGGTAGTAAAACCCAACGTAACTATGTTTACCAAAGCCTTGCCGAACTGGAGAATAAGCGCATCATGGTAATTGATGACAATTCAACCAATCGCGAAATTATGGAGACGCTGCTGCGCCAATGGAAATATGTACCGGTAATGGCATCGTCAGGCACCGAGGCTATTAAAATTCTGGCCCAGACCGAGGCTGTTGACCTGGTGATAACAGATATGAAAATGCCGGAAATGGATGGCGCCCAGGTATCAAAAGAAATTAAAAAGCAATGGCCGGCCCTGCCTGTAATACTTGTAAGTTCGGTAGGTAGCGAGCAACATAAAAACAACGAAGCAAACCTGTTTAATGCTGTGTTAACCAAACCCATAAAACACCATGTGTTGCATAAACTGGTTACAGAACAATTGAAGACGCTGGCGCCTGTTAAAAAAGAGGTGCAGCTTACACATTCGCAGTTTTCGGAAGATTTTGCCAAACGCTACCCTATGCGTATTTTAATTGCCGAAGATAATATCATCAATCAACGCCTGGCTATTCACATCTTAACAAAAATGGGTTTTGAGCCAGACCTGGCCGAAAACGGGCACGAGGCGGTTAATGCGCTGATGGCTAAAGATTATGATGTGATATTAATGGACGTACAGATGCCCGGCATGGATGGGCTTGAAACAACCCGCTTTATACGGCAGAATATGACGATGCAGCCGGTTATTATAGCCATGACCGCTAATGCATTGCCCGAAGACCGGGCGGCTTGTATCGACTCGGGCATGAACGATTATATGAGCAAACCAATGAAGCTTTCGGATATTATGGATATGTTGGGAAAATGGGGCAAATACATTAATAAAATTCCCGAAAACTAAAATTTGAAATTATATTTACGAAATTTTAAGCACCCATGAAAACACAGCTTGCCCGTACTTTAACCTTGGCTTTTAGCTTTTTGCTTCTCGCTTTCAGCTTATCCGCCTCACCCAAAAGGTATTATTACGAGCTTAAAGTTTATCATTATAAAACGCTTGACCAGGAGGCCAAGATTGAACATTATTTAAAAGACGCATATCTGCCCGCGCTACATAGGGCGGGCATACCCAATGTTGGCGTATTTAAACCGATAAAGCAGGATACAGTCGATATGCGTATTTATGTTTACACGCCTTTTACGAGCTTAGATAAACTTACCGGTATTGATAAAAAGTTGCAGGGTGATACCCAATATTTTACCGATGGGGAAGAATACATGAACGCCGATTACAAAGATGCCCCTTATACACGCATCGAAATTATGATATTGCATGCTTTTCCGGGCATGCCTGCACCTGCCGTGCCCCAGCTTACCGGTAATAAAATAGACAGAGTTTATGAGCTCAGGAGCTACGAAAGCCCAACCGAAAAATATAACTACAACAAAGTAAGGATGTTTAATGACGGCGACGAGATAGGCCTGTTTAAACGCCTTGGCTTTAACGCGGTTTTTTACTCAGAGGTGGTATCAGGATCGCACATGCCCAACCTGATGTACATGACAACCTTTAACAGTAAGGAAGAAAGAGAAAAACACTGGGAGGCGTTTAGCAACGATGCCTATTGGAAAACCCTTTCGGCAAAGGCCGAATACCAGCACAATGTTTCGAAAGCTGATATTTTCTTTCTTTTCCCAACCGAATATTCTGATTATTAAGCAGCGCTTTACCGGTATTTAGCAAATAGGACAGGTGCATGCTTTTGCACCTGGTGCTACGGATTGTTTAAGTATTGTTATAAAATACGCCGATAAGCGAAGTTATTGCGGCCGTTATATTGATAGCTGAAGGCAGCCCCGGATTGTACCATTTCTCCGTATGTAGGCTTGTGTAAACATTAGTTGGTTTTAAACGCATAATATTCCTAAAACTACTAACGCAGGCTCGATTTTTGCTGTTGAATTACACAAGTGGGAAATTTAAAAAAAATCATGATAGCGGACGATGATCCGGGGATTGTGGATGCGGTGGAGATCATCTTGGATTTTGAAGGATACAAAGTTTCGTCGACCATTAATGGCGCGACGGTTTTGGATATGAAAACGGAACTTCCGGACTTGCTTTTGCTTGATATCTGGATGTCGGGCTCTGATGGCCGCGATATTTGCCGTGAACTTAAGCAGCGCTTCGATACCAAATCAATCCCAATTATCATGATTTCGGCAAGCCGCGATATTGAGCGCTCTGCTTACGAAGCCGGCGCCGATGACTTTTTGGCCAAACCCTTTGAGATTGATGATCTTTTGGGGAAAATAAAACGCCTGTTGTAGATAAAAATCCTCCCTTAACTGCCGCGGTATACCTACATCGGATTGTTAAGAGAGGATCGGGATGCCTTCAGGCTTATTTTTTAGGCCCAGTTAAAGTCAACTACTTTTCCGTTAAGTTTCCATTTTTGTGGCAGCATCGTTTCCATCCAATCCAAAGGTTCACCTAAGGGCAACACCTTGGCTGCACTGGCAAATGCATTTTTTACAGCAATCTTTTGTTCGGCACCCATGGCCTCGGGCTGCCCGGATATAAATAGGGGGGCACCGCTTTCTGCCAATAATTCCAGCCACTGTTTATTTCTACTCCATGCTATTTTAGTAGTGATACCTACACAATCGCCATCTACAGCATAAAATTTATTGTGCTGCGGCAAGCGGAAAGCCAGCGTATTTACGCCCATTTTGCGTGTGCGTTCCCATTCGTTGCCGCTGGTATCATCGCCTATGCGGCACATTTCAAAAATACCCGCGCTTAAATGGCTCATGGTATTACAGCCTATTACATAAATACCATCGCCGGCTGCTTCGCGGATATCACGGTACAGGTCAAGAATGATTTCGGCTGTGGTTTTACTCCGGTCGTTATAATTCCAGTTGGGCGTCGTGATGCTGTCCTTCATATCAAATCCCCAGCGGCCGGTGATATCATAAGTAGTAAAATCATGTTTAACCATTTCGTAGCCCCATTGCTTATAAAAGGTAAAATTTCGTTTAATACGTTCCCGGTTTTCGGGTATAGTTGGGTCAAGGGTTGGGTTTTTAGGGTCGTCCCTGCCGGGGATTTTTGGCGCCAGCAGGCTCGCCTTCTCATCATGACGGGCGCATAGCGGGCGCATCCATAAGCCGGGACGCATCCCCAGTTTTTTGATTTCATCGCCTAAAAGGTGCATATCCTTAAACTTATCGTTCGGCTTGCTAAAATCATCGTTCCAGCCGCCATCTCCTGGCAATAGTGGTGAGTATGTTGCCCAGCCCGCGTCAATTACCGAAAATGGTTTGTTATTGGTATCGGTAACCAACTCGCTCATCATGGCGGTGGTTTGTTTTATCAGGTCGAAATTGTTGTTACCGTAAGCAAAATACCAATCGTTAATGCCATAAATTGGCTGTTTGGGTAGTCGTGGTTTTTCGCACATAATACCGCAAAAGCGATGATCGGTATAAAAAGCGTTTTCGTCCGGCTTGCTGTGTGTGGTTACAATATCTGCTGCATGTAAGGTGCGGTTGCCCAGCAAAACCCCATTGCCGCCCGAGTGTGTATCCAGGTTAAGGTCAAGGTAGTTCTGGTCCAATCCCCACCAGCAAATACTGCTGGCACCCGTTTTTACCCCGAAGCAGGCCGTTTGCTTTTCGTCGTTTATTAATATATACCAGGGGCTTTTACTTCCGTCGAAGCCAGATTTCCATTTTAAATCACCATAGGACCGTTCCCAATGATCGCCAAGGTATTTTGCGGATGGCGGCGTATTATGTTTCCAGCGCAATCTTACCGCGTTCAATTGTTGCGTTGGCGACCGTAGGTAGATAGCTTTAGCATTGCCACTGGTTTTAAAATCAACCTGGATATCTTTATAGGTGAATTTTGTGCCGTCCATGGCTTTCAACTTAAACCATTCTTCACCGGATTGCGCCCAAACCTCGTCAGGTGCATTCATAGTTGTTGTTTGGGCTGATGTGGCATAAGTTAGGCGGCTAAACAGTACAGCGGCGCCGGTTGTGGCCGTCAGTTTCAGGAAATGTCGTCTTTGCATAGTGATGTTCTGAATTGGATATACAACATTACTAAAAGCATTTAGTGATTTAAAATGAAATGTTGCAAATTGTTGTTGCTAAAACGACTAAAGCCAATCTTATGAGTGCTAAAACCAAATAGCAAATTCGGTTTGCCCCGCGGCTACGGTTTTTAAACTAAATTCAAAACCATGGTTCAGGAGTATCTCGCGTGTTAAAGTAAGCCCTATACCTTGCCCGTCCTTTTTGGTGCTGAAAAATGGGCTGAACAGGTTGGCGCTTTGCTGGGTGCTAATGCCTTTGCCAGTATCGGTGATAGTAAGCTTTCTTTCGTTAGCTATAAAGGCAAACTTTACCAGGCCTTCATCTTCAATGGCTTCAATGGCATTTTTTACAATGTTTATCAGTGCCTGTTCCAATTGTTGCTCATCGGCCATAATGTTTACGACCTCATCCGGCAGGTTAAATTCAAATTCCACTCCCTTTCCTTTGGCCTTTGCGCGCATAAGTGTGGCTACCGATTGTATTAGTTTTTGAAGTAAAACAGGCTGTTTATTGGCAGGCGGGAGTTTCACCAGGTCGGCAAAGTTGCGCATAAACAGGTTTAGGTTTTGGTTACGGTCCATGGCTATCTGTAGGGCATCCTTCAGCATATCAAACTGGTGCCCGGCCCAAAGCTGGTCGGTTTTCATGGCCGATTGCATGATGGAATTTACAGGCCCTATTGTGTTGTTCACTTCATGTGCCATCATCCGAATGACTTTGCCGTAAACCTTCTTCTCGGCTGCAAGAATCTCGGCAGTTAAATCCTCGATCATAATAAAATGACGCGAAAATCCCCTGTCAACAAAGTGCGATTTCTGGAGTTTAAAAGAATTGAGGCCATCCAGTTTTACAACAGCTGTCTCGCCAGACTTGAGCAGTTTCATTTGCTCAAACAAAGGATGTTGCAGGTCATGAATGGAATTGCCCTGCAGTTTATCGTCGGCTATACCCAACAACTGTTGGGCTTTTGGGTTTATCTGCTGAATGCGGTCGTCAAAATCCAATATAATAATACCGGTAGGTGAGGTATAGATCAGTTTTTCTAAAAAGAAATGTTGCTGTTCCTGCCTTGTCCGTTCTGTTCTTAACTCATCCATCATGTGGTTATAAACATCAATTAATGTATCAACCTCGTGCCTGCCGGTTGATAAAAATTTCACGTTAAAATCCTTGTCTTTTATGGCATCCAGGCCCTGCATTAATAGTTTTAAAGGGTTGATGAGCTGCCGGTAAAGCTGGACAGACACGACCACCGAGATAAGCACAAATACCTCCGAAGCAATAAAAAAAACCTTGTTTTGCTGAAAAATAAAATAGGTGAGCACCAGTGTTACCAGGTGCAGTGTTACAACAAATAAAACGTATTTAGTCCTCAGCTTCATCGTATGGTATCTGGTATTTATCAAGCCGGCGGTAAAGGGCGCTCCGCGTGAGCCCAAGGGCCGCCGCTGCCCGGCTTATTTTGTTTTTATGGTGGTCCATGGCGCGTTTTATCATCTCAACCTCCACCTCTTCCAAAGTTAGGGTACCTACGCCGGGTAATTGCATGTTTCCTTTTTTTACCGGCGATAGCTCCAATTGCGATTGGAAATCCTGGATATCTAACTCATCCTTTTTACTCACCAGTATTGATCGCTCTACAAGGTTTTTCAATTGCCTTATGTTGCCTGGTAAAGGTAGTTGTTGCAGCCATTTCATGGCAACAGGCGATACCGATAATTTGGGCCGGTTATATATCTCCTTTAAGTTATTGATAAAATAATCAACCAGTAATGGTATATCCTTTGGCCGTTCGCGCAGGGCGGGCAGGTACACAGTGATCAGGTTAATGCGGTATAACAAATCCTCACGGAAAGTACCGCGCGATACCATTTCATTCAGGTTTTTATTGGTGGCGCAAACTACCCGCGTATCTAATGTTTTGGTACGGCTGCTGCCCAGCATTTCGTAAGTTCTGTCCTGTAGTACGCGCAATAGTTTTACCTGGCTGCTGGCATCCAGGTCGCCAATTTCATCTAAGAATATGGTTCCCTTGTGCGCCATTTCAAAGCGGCCCGTGCGGTCAAAACGCGCGTCGGTAAAGGCCCCGCGGATGTGCCCGAACATTTCGCTTTCAAATAACGACGTAGATATCCCCCCAAGGTTAACCTTAATAAACGGCTTATTGCGGCGCAGACTGTTTTGGTGGATAGCCTCGGCTATCAGCTCCTTGCCGGTACCACTTTCGCCCATGATCAGGATGGATGCATCGGTGGTTGCAACGCGGCCGATGGTTTCCAGTATATCCAGCATTTTGGGGTCCTGCCCTATAATGTTTTGAAAATTATAGGTTTTATCTAACTGTTTACGGGTATGATGTTCTGTTTTTTTATCCCTTAAATCTAACAGGGTTTTAACCGTTTGTAAAAGGTGTTCATTATTCCAGGGCTTGTTGATAAAATCATTGGCGCCCAGCTTCATGCCTTGTACAGCCAGTTCAATGCTACCCCAGCCGGTAATTAATATTACCGGGATGGCGCTGTTAAGTTGCTTGATTTTCTCCAGCAGGTTCATACCTTCCCGGCCCGACGTATCTATCGAAAAATTAAGGTCGAGAATGATTAGCTCCGGGCTTGCTTTTTTTATAATCTTTATAGCCTCGGCAGGCTCTTCGGCGCTCACAGCGTCGTAGCCTTCACTTTTGAGTAATAACAAAAGCGAGGTGCGTACGGCAATATCATCATCAATAACCAGTATCATAATTGCAGGTCAATATCGTAATTAGTTAAAAGTATTGAGTGTTGAGTTTTGAGTTATTTTTTTGAGGCTCATATGTTATTCTTCGTGTAAAGCAACGGCGGGATAAATGGCGGCCGCTTGCCTGCCCGGATATAGCGAACATAAGAATACCAGCACGTAAATAAATATGATTGAAAACAGGATAGCTACCAGGTAAATACCGGCCGAAAGATCAAACACGTTGAGCAGCGGGAACTGCACGGCGAAAAATGACCCGACGATAAGCGAGAAGGTAGCCAGTATCATTGACTCCATAATGAGCTGGTTAGATACCGAGCTACCGGTGGCGCCCACAGCCCTGCGCAAGCCAATCTCGCCACGTCGCTTATTAATGTTATACCAAAGGACTCCGAATAAGCCAAGCGCTACGTTGATTACTAAAAAACAGCCTACAATGGTCAAAACTATCATTGGTACCAGTGTAAAGTAGTTGATATCCTTACGTTTGTTTACCAGGTGCTCAATTTCCACGTTCGAATCTTTCATGTAATTGGCTAAGGTTTTATATAATCGGGCTTCGAATGCAGCGCTGGCGTTAGGCGTAACTTTTACCAGGATCTTTCCAAGTGACCTAAAGCTGCCGGTATCCGTTCTGTGGTATAAAGCGTCGCCCGCAACTGCGTAGTCGCCTTTTGCCTTGATGGCCTGTATTACACCGATAACTCTTTTTTTATCTTTGCCTTCTTCACTTTCCTCTATCAATTTACCTATCGCCTCGCCTTTGCCAAATAGTTTCTCGCGCAGGGTGTTATTAATTACAACTGAAGGCGTTTTGGTTGCCATATCTGTTTTGTTAAACCACCGGCCTTCCACCAACTGCGCGTCTAAGGTTTTGAGGTAGGCATCGTCGGCGTTATACATATTTACATTACTGTAACCATGTTTATTATGGCCGGCCCATCCTGTCCAGGTGTTTGCCGAGAACGGGACGTTATCGCTGCAAAAACTTATTTCGCGTACCTCGGGCATTGCTTTTATGGTTTGGCTCAGGGTTTGGTAATAGGTGTTTAATGAATCGGTATTTTTTGTTTGCAGGGCATTGTTGTAACTCACTACCCACACATTTTTATAATCCATGCCTATTGGTTTTTTATAGTTATTGTAGTAATACACCAACAATGTAAATACGGCAAATAGCACCAGGAACGAGAATAGCATCTCGGACATCAATAAAAAGTTTTGTTTCTTTTTATTCCAGATGAGTTTAAATAAATGCTTAAACATAATATCTTAATTTAAAGGATGAATAATTGTTATGAAGCTTTCAGGGCTGTTACTACGTTTAGTTTTGACATACGCCAGGCCGGGTAAACACCCGATAGTAAGCCAAAGAAAAAACAGATGAGTAATCCTATTCCCAGTACGGTAAAATTGAGGGATAGTACAAGGTTTGGAATAAGGTTCATACTGTTAAGCCCCTGGATGGCGATAAAAGACAATACCACACCAATAAGCCCGCCCAACAGCGTGAGTATGATGTTTTCGACAATAAACTGGTAAACCAAGGTGCCGGACGATGCCCCGAAGGCCTTGCGCACGCCAATTTCTGACGAGCGTTCCATAATGCGGGTAATATTGATATTTACCAGGTTAAGCGTTGGCAGCATCATTACCAGCAAGGCAAATATGCCAATGGTTGTTAATACGATCATAACCCCCGACGATTTTTCGTTGCCGGTATCAACATAGCTTACAATGTAAGGATCGGCATGGCTGAATATTTTATCAAACTCCTTGCTTTCCATTGGTAACCGGGCAACCATACTTTGATATTCATCGTGCATACGCGGCAAATCTGCTTTTGAATTTGCAAGCAATACACCAAAAAAACCTCCCCTGTATCCTTTATCCTTACGGTAATCTGTTTTTGATACAGTATAGGGTAGGTAGATGTCGCCATAGGTCATGTAGCTGGTTATCGGTACATTTTTTACTACGCCGGTTACTTTATATTTCACGTTATCGGCCTCGATGTACTTGCCTACAACCGAGGGTATATCGCCGAAGTATTGCTGTTTCATATCCTCTGATATTACAGCTACTTTATCGGCATTATCAACCTGTTGCTTGTTAAAAGCCTTGCCTTCAATAAAGTCGTATTCCATAATATCCCAGTAGGCATCATTGGTGTATTTATAGTTTACGGCAATCTTTTTATTGTTAACATAGGTATTTGTGCCGCTGAATATAGAGGAAATGCCCACCTTAACAGGCGTTTTTAAACTACCAGCATAGTGGCTTAAAAAATAGTAAGATAAGGGCCCCGAGCTTTGCCCGCCGGTTTTATTTATCTCCTGCATTCTTGAAATGTACAAAGAACGATCGCGTTTCCTGTCGGGATAGCTGTCGCCGGCAATTTTATCTATAAAGGCGGTAAGTACAAGTAGTATGGTAAGGGTAAAGCTGATACCAAACAAACTGATAAAGGTGAAGAACTTCCTTCGCCTCAACACCGCTATGGCTATTTTAAAATAATTTTTAAGCATGACTGATTGTTTAAGCGGTTAATTATTGAACTTGCGAACCATCAAACAGGCGTACCAAACGGTGCGTTTTGTGGGCCATATTTTCATCATGTGTAACCATTACAATGGTGGTGCCTTCGTTGCGGTTAAGATTAATGAGGATGTCCATAATTTCGTTGCCCATGGCGCTATCCAGGTTGCCGGTTGGCTCATCGGCCAAAATAATATCCGGCCGGCCTACAATGGCCCTGGCTATGGCTACGCGCTGGCGCTGCCCGCCCGATAGCTGGGTTGGGAAGTGTTTGATGCGGTTGGCAAGGCCCACTTTTTCCAGTGCTTCTGTGGCCAATGCGCGGCGTTCTTTTGCGGTGGTATCGCGGTACAGCAGGGGAAGCTCTACGTTATCAAGCACCTGCAAATCGTTAATCAGGTGATAGCTTTGAAAAATAAAGCCCAGGGTTTTGTTCCTGAATTGGGCCAGTTGCTTATCATTCAGCTTTTCTGTCGATTTATCGGCAATTTTTATGTTTCCTTTTGATGGCGCATCCAGCAGGCCCATAATATTAAGCAGCGTGCTTTTGCCGCAGCCCGACGGCCCCATGATGGATAAAAATTCGCCTTTGGCCACGTCAAGGCTGATGCTGTTAAGGGCCAGGGTTTCTATAGTGTCGGTGCGGTACACTTTTTCGATGTTTTGTAAACGGATCATATTGGTGAGTTGTGAATGGTGAATAGTGCGTGGTTGGTTAATTATTGAATTATTGAATGACTGAATTATTGAATTTGTATTTTTTAATTATTGAAGCGACGAGTTTTTTGAATTTTTACTTTTGACTTTCTCTACTGGTAGTTGATTTTTCTGTTGGTTTCAAAATCATATAACGATAGGTAGCGTAACTGGTAGTAGGCGCCCCAGAAATCGCGGAGCGAGGCTACATAGTCGCGTTTGGCCTGGTCGTTTTCGCGGAAGGCTATGCCAAGGTCGGTGATGCTCAGGTCGCCTAAAACGTAGCGTTCGCGGGCTATCTGGTACTTTTCAGAAGCTATACTGTCGGCTTCCGCAGTGTATACCAGCTGTTCTTTCATTACATTAAAAAGCGATACCTGGGTTATAATCTGTTGTTTAAAAGTTTGCTTGTCTTGTTCAACGGCATATTCGGTAAACTGCTGGTTGGCCAGGGCTGTTTTGGTGCGCGATTTAGAGCGGCCCCAATCCAAAATCGGCACTGCTAACTGTACCTGCAACACCTGCTGGTTTTGCGGGTTTTTATAAACCCCCGGTATACTGCTTGATGTATTTGAGTAACCCAAATTGGCATTCAATGTAGCGGTTAAACCATTCTGGCCTTTTGCTTTTGCCACATCCCGCTTGGCCTCGGCCACGCGGCGCAAAAACGCAATGGCATCCGATCGGTTGGAGAATGCCTCGGCCAAAACTTTGTCTGCCGATACCTGCATCTGGCTAATCTGCTCGGGTACTACCAGTACAATTTTCTCTTCGCCTTCCTGACCGGTATAGCTGCGCAGGTTAAGGGTGGCAATTTCCATGTCGCGTTTCGCGGTGCCTACAGCTTTTTTTGCGTTTATCTGTTCCAGTTGCAATTGCAGTATTTCGTTTTTTGAAACCTTGCCCAATTCAAATTTAGTATTGGCAATGCTCATGATTTTTTGGGTATTAGCGTAATTGGTTTCGGCAATTTTAAGGTTAACCTGGGCCAGCAGCAAATCGAAAAAGAAACCTTCTACATCTATGGCTATTTTTTCCTGTGCTTCAATGTAGGCCTGCTTACTCTCGTTATATTTTAAAGGCTCAATGCGTTTATCCCACTTTAAACTATTAAACTGAAATAGGGGCTGGGTATACCCGATGCCATAGGGGATGCCATTGTAAAGCACGTTATGCCTGTCGAAATCATCAAAACGCTGCAATTGCGTGGTTCCGTAAATCGTTCCGCCGGTGGCAGTAATGCTCTGGCTAAAATTAAGCGCCAGCGACGAGTTATCATTATGTATAGGCTGAAACTGTATGGTGCCGTCGGGTTGTTGTACCTGGGTAAACGTTTTGGTATATCCCGGTAAAATGCCGCTGAGTGATAGCTGCGGCTGGTAATTTGATTTATAGGTGCGGTATTCCCAGTATTTTGTTTCGCGCACCGTAGCAGCCTGCTTGGCGGCTATGGAGTTGGCCTTAGCCATCTCAACCACCTGCTGCAGGGTAAGCCGAAGCGTATCGCTACTGCCCGCGGCAAATGCCCGTGAAACAATGGTTAGTAATAATATGGTGTATAAGAATTTCATTTGGTGTGTACTTATATTTTGATCTGCTGCCGTATCCGGGCTATTCCAAATACGTCATGTCATTGCGAGCGTAGCGTGGCAACCGCGGACTTTGCATGGCGGACTTGTCCAGTTCGCGATTGCTTCGTTCCTCGCAATGACATATTTGTCATTAATTCGTTATCGTTACTTCCTTCGAGTTTTTAAACTCTGTCATATCCGATGTAATCACAACATCCCCGGGTTTAACCCCATCTTCAATTTCCACATAGTCGAAATTGGTGAGGCCAATGTGAACGGTGCGCCGTTCGGCTTTGCCGTTGTTAATTACAAAAATGTCCTGTACGGTAGGGCCTTTAAATGCCGGGCCGTTGGCTACCCGCAGTATTTTGCTGTGGGTGGCCGTTACCAAAAACACATCTACCTTCATATTGGGGCGAAGTTGTTTGTTCGCACGGTCATCCAGCTGGATATCGAAGGATATAATGCTGTTTTGTATCGATGGCGAAACATTGGTAACATGCCCGCGCAGTTGCGTATCGTTAATACGGATAATTACCGGAATCCCGCTGTGCAGTTGGTCCATCGAATTATCTGATATACTGCCCGATATCTTAAAACTGCCCAGGTTGGCAATACGGGCAAGGGTTTCGCCCTCGTGCACGTTGGCGCCTATGTTTTTGTTTACGTAGGTAATAACGCCGGTGCGGGTAGCCACCACATTGGCCAGTGCAAGCTTGCGTTGCAGGGCCTTCAAATCGTTCTCCTGTATGGCGGCAGCAATCTGGGCTTCTTTAATTTCTATCTGCATGGTTTGCTGCTTATTTTTAATCTCGTTTTCCAGCTGCTTTTTTTCAAGCTGGGCAACTTTCAAATTAAGTTCGGCCTGTTCAATTCCTTCGCGGGTGCCGCCGCCCGCTTTAAACAGGCGTTTGGCATTTTCAACGGCATCGGCCAGGCTGCTGATGCGCAGTTGCTTAATGTCGTTGTTTGATTGGATATCGTAAAAGCTTTTAGCAAGGTCAAGTTTTAGTTTAGCAATCTCGTTTCGTTTTGATTCGAGGGTAAAGTTTAGCTTATCAAATTCTGTTTGGGTGGCCGATTTATCTAAAGTTAATATAGACTGGCCCGGAGTAATTTTATTACCTGCATCCATCAGCGCACTTTTGATTGATGCATTTATCGGGCTGGTGATGATCTCCTCAAACTCGGGCAAAACCTCGCCGGTAGCGTTAAGGGTATTTTCTATATTGCCAACTTCTACGGTGGCGGTAGTAATCTCTGCTTTTTTTACCGATGATTTTATAAATCCCCGAAGAGCAACAATCAGCAGTACTAATACCGCGATACTGATCACTGCGATCACCGCGCCTTTTTTTCTTTTTTGCGATGTTACCTCGAGCGTAATTTCCTTATCCATTGTGATATAATTTGTATAAGGTTTTGCAATAGGTATACCAATGTTAAAGTGTTTATTATTAGTGATTTATGAAATTTTTATTTTGAAAAAGTGTCCGGTATCGGACAAATATTTTGATTTTGGACGGGGGGCTGTCTGAACCGGGATTCATCGGATTTAGCAGATTTTTTTGATTTTGATTTGCAGGCGGAGGAATAATTGATAGTTAAAAATCCAAAAAATCTGATAAATCTGCTTAATCCGAGTTCAGAAAATTGCGTTAGGGACAAAAGCGGATACCGGCCTCGCGCTTAAGGTCTGTGCAGTATGATCCGTTAGCCAACAGACCGGGCCGAAGGCAACGCTAAAAAGAGAGTCAAGAGTCAAGAATCAAGAGTCAAGACTTTTTGAAAAGGCAGGCGACAATGTATAGGCTGCCGAAATATATTATCTTCATTCTGCTAATTTAAAAATCCTGTAAATACTGATTCAGACAAACATTCCTTCCGTAAACAATGTAATTATTATCTTGTTCCACATTTACATCGAACCGGATACTTTGCTATGAAGAAAATACTGCTCTATTTACCCCTGTTTTTTATGTTATCATGCGGACATGGACCGGCACAGCTGGACGAGAATAAGAAACTTAACACCATTGCTACTGAATACGTTAGGCTGGGCCTTAACATTGGACAGTACGATACTGATTTTGTGGATGCCTATTACGGCCCCGACTCGTTGAAGCCAAAATTGCCGCCTGCAAAAGAGTTTCCTAAGGATAGTTTGCTGGCCAATACCAATATTTTGATGAACGAGTTGAAAATAATTTCGACCAACGCGCAAGTTGACAGTAATAAAATGCGGGCAGATTGGATGATCAATCAATTGGTGGCATTTGGCCGGCGCATCAGGATTTACTCGGGCGAAGAGCGCCCCTTTGACGAAGAATCGAAAGAACTTTTCGGCGTATCGGCCCCCGTTTATGACGAGGATCATTTTAAAGCGCAGATAGCTTTGCTTGATAGTATTTTGCCGGGCAAAGGCCGCGTAAGCGAGCGTTTTCAAAAACTGGCCAATAAATTCATTATTCCAAAGGATAAATTAGATCCGGTTATAAAGGCCGCAATTGCCGAAGCCCGCAAACGTACATTGGCGCATTACGGCTTACCCGCCGGTGAGGCATTTACGCTGGAATATGTGACCGACAAACCATGGAGCGGCTATAATTGGTACAAAGGCAATTATAAAAGTACGGTGCAAATTAATACCGACCTGAAAATTTTTATTGACCGTGCCATTGATGTGGGCAGCCACGAAAGTTATCCCGGGCACCATGTTTATAATATGCTGCTGGAAAAACACCTGTATCATGATAAGGGCTGGGTTGAGATTTCGCTTTACCCGTTGTTTAGCCCGCAAAGTTTAATTGCCGAGGGAAGCGCCAATTATGGCATTGAAGTAGCTTTCCCGGGAGACGATAAGGTGAAATTTGCCAAGAACGTGTTACTGCCGCTGGCGGGGCTGGACACCGCCGGCATCGATCTGTATTTTAAAGCACTTGCCATACGTGGCGGGTTGAATTATGCCCGCAACGAGGCTGCAAGGGGGCTGGTAAACAACACCATGTCGAGAGATAAAGCGACCAATTACCTTACCAAATATTGTTTGATGAACGATGAAACGGCGGCAAAATCAATCAGCTTTATCAAAAAGAATCGCAGTTATGTAATTAACTATAATTACGGGCAGGATTTGGTAAAGAATTATATTGAAAGAAATGGCGGCACTGCCAAAAATCCTGCGAAGCAATGGGAACTTTTTGGTAAATTGCTGAGCAATGAGGTCGGCCCCGACCAGTTGCTCCAAAAGTAAACCGCTATGTTAAAAAAAGTTGTCCCTGTTTGCCTCGCTGCGATATTATTAGCAGGCTGCTGCTATGCTCAAAAACGAATAGTTTGGCTTGATTCTGATACTGCCAATGAGATGGACGATTTGTATGCCATTACTTACCTGCTTAAAGATGCAGGCGTAAATGTAGTTGGTCTAAGTTCGGCCCATTTTAATAATGCCGATATGCTTGTTGGCGAAAAATGGCATTATTACCCTACCAAAAACATCAATACAGTACAGCTAAGCCAGGATTTAAACGAGGAGATGTTAAAACTTATGGGCCGCACAGAAATACCACACCCGCTGGGAGGCCGCGGCACTATTGGCCATGCCTGGGGCGGTAAAGAACTGGTGCTTTCGGCAGCCGAAAAGGGTATCATAGCTACCGTACATCAGCTTAAAGCAGGCGAAAAGCTGGATGTTTTGTGCATAGGTGCGGCATCAAACCTGGCCTCGGCTATACAGGCCGATACCACCATTATTCCACATATAAGAGTTTACCTGCTGGCTGCCCGCTATTTTAGCGACCGCAAAGTTTGGGACAAAAGCGAATTTAATGTGCGTAATGACCTGAATGCCTTCGACCTGTTGCTAAACTGCAAAGGTTTGGATTTGACAATTATGCCCATTAATACCGCCATTGCCCTAAAATTCGACCGCACTGTATGCCGCGATAATTTAAAAGATAAGGGTAAATTAGGGCAATTGTTATATAGCCGCTGGGATTTTGTAGAAGCCGGCCAAACCTGGATTATGTGGGACCTTGCCCTGGTAATGGCCTATCTTGATCCCGCCAAAACCGAAAAGATAAGCGCACCCGTGCCGCCAGAGAACGACGCACGTGAGATATCGGTTTACAAAACCATTGATGCGGCTAAAATGCAGGCCGATTTTTGGAATAGGATGGCAGGGAAGTAAATTGAAGATTTTTATTAAAAAAAGAAGTCATCCCGAGTGGTAAAATTTTGCGAAATCGTGAAGGAGGAGTGCTAACCAAATAAAAGACTGTCATGCTGAGGAACGAAGCATCTATTCACGAACTTTTCTATCGGCTATGCATAGCTGAGAGATCTTTCGTACCTACCTATGACAAGTTGAAAAACGGAAGTCGTCCCGTCCGTTAGCTAACGGACGGCATGACATTGGGGATTAAATCGTTGTTATTCCCCTTCGTTATTTCCCCCAATTTTACGGCTCAGCATGCCCATTATAATAATACCATTAACCCGTTATAACAATGAAGTCCCGATTTTTAATAGCCCTTTTATTTGCAACCGGCATTCATGTGTCGTGTAAAAATCCAAAGCCCCGGCATGTCTCAAAACCTGGGCCGCCAGACAGTGGCTGGGGCACCTACGCGGGATCAAAAGAAGGGAACCGTTATTCATCAAACGACGAAATTAATTTAGTCAATGTAAGCAAACTGAAAGTGGTTTGGACTTATAGTACCAACGATAAAGACTCGGCCAACCGCAGCCAAAACCAATGTAACCCCATTATGATTGATGGTATTTTATACGGCACCAGCCCCAAGCTGAAGCTGTTTGCATTGGACGCGGCAACCGGCGAACAAAAATGGCTTTTTGACCCGGCAAAAGCCGATACTACCAACAACGGCGACCCAATGGCTTACTACAAAGTGAGCAGGGGCGTGATTTACTGGCAAAACAAGAGCGGCGGCGAAAAACGGTTGTTTTATAGCGTTGGCGCTAAAACTTTTGCCATCGACGCCGAAACCGGCGGCCCCATTATGACCTTTGGTAAAAATGGTTACCTGGACCTGACGAAGAATCTGGACAGGGATACCAAATCATTTGTGGCCGGCACAACGCCTGGGGTAATTTATAAAGATTTGCTGATAGTTGGCACGCGTGTATCCGAATCGGCAGATGCTGCGCCAGGGCATGTGAGGGCTTACGATGTGCGGAGAGGGAAACTGAAATGGATTTTTCATACCATACCATATCCGGGCGAAAAAGGATATGAAACATGGCAGGATACCGCGGCATGGAAAAAGTTTGGCGGGGCCAACAGTTGGGCCGGAATGGCGCTGGACGAAAAGCGGGGCATAGTTTATGTGCCAACCGGGTCTATAGGCGGCGATTTTTATGGTGGTTTTCGCAAAGGGCAAAATCTTTTCGGTAATTCATTGCTCGCCCTTGACGCAGGCACCGGTAAGCTAAAATGGCATTTCCAGGTGGTACATCATGATCTGTGGGACAGGGACCTGCCCGCCAATCCCAATTTGGTGACTATTACACACGATGGTAAAAAGATTGACGCGGTAGCCCAGATCACCAAGCATGGCTATATTTTTATGTTCGACAGGACAAATGGCAAGCCTATTTTTCCGATAGTAGAAACCCCCGTGCCAACCAAAGGCTTGCCGGGGGAGGTGCCCTGGCCAACACAACCCATCCCGGCTTTGCCGCAGCCTTTTGCCCGGCAAATGTTTAACCCCGAAGATATTACCGACCGCACACCCGAGGCCCACAAAGAAATGCTGGACAAATATAACCAGGTTAAAAACCGCATTATGTTTACGCCACCGAGTAAACAAGGCGGCTGGATATTTCCTGGTTTTGATGGCGGCGGTGAATGGGGAGGTGCCGCGGTTGATATACAAACCAATATTATGTACATCAGTAGCTCCGAATTGCCCTGGGCGCAAGTAATGATAAACGTGCCTAAAGTGGCCAACGATAACTCCCTGAAAGGAGCGGGACAGGTGATTTACAATAAAAACTGCATTGCCTGCCATGGGCCGCAGTTAAAAGGAAACGGCACATCGTACCCATCGCTGGTAAATATTGGCGCTAAGTACAAAGAGGAACAACTAAGCCAGATTATTGCCAACGGCCGTAATATGATGCCATCCTTTAAACAAATAACATCGCAGGATAAAAAAGCATTACTGGCTTTCCTGCTTAAGTTACCTGATGCCAAAGCGGCAAAAATATTAGCTAAAGAACCAACCACAAACCGGGCAGCCAGCACGAAAACCGAAAAGAAAATGGTGGACGAGACACCGTACACGATGACCGGCTATAACCGCTTTTTGGATAAGGACGGCTACCCGGGAATTAAACCGCCATGGGGTACGCTCAACGCTGTTGACCTTACCACCGGTAAACTTTTATGGAAAGTGCCGGTAGGCGAATATCCCGAGTTGACTAAGAAAGGCATCCCGGTTACCGGTACAGAATTATATGGTGGCCCGCTGGTAACCAAAGGCGGCCTTGTATTTATAGCAGCCACTAAGGACGAAAAAATCCGTGCATTTGACAAAAAGACAGGTAAAGTGCTTTGGGAAGCCAAACTGCCTGCCGCAGGCTACGCAACTCCGGCTACTTATGCTATAAATGGTAAGCAATATTTAGTAATAGCATGCGGGGGAGGTAAGATTGACAGTAAATCGGGCGATGAGTATGTTTGTTTTGGGTTGGGGGAGTAAAATTATTGATAAGAGATATGGATATTAAAAAACTTATTCCAAAACATAAAGACGATCAAAAAGTAATTGCAGGCCTTAAAAAGCTTTCGTTTGAACAGTTAGAGCCTATTATTCCCGAGTTGTTAGAATGGCTTCAAGATGCGAATTGGCCAATTGCCAGGCCTGTTGCCGATATTCTTAAACCCTTTGCAAATAGGATAGTTCCTGAAATAATTAAGATCTTAAAAACAAACGATGGAATGTGGAAATTGTGGGTATTGGGATATCTTGCAAGAAGTACAACAGATCCCCTTTTGTTGAATGAAATTGAACGGATCGCGAAATTTCCATCATGGGACGAAATTGAAGATGAGGTTAATTTGGAAGCGATTTCGATTTTGAATGGGGATTATAAATGAGCCTTTAAGGAACATCGGTAAATTGGCAACAAAAATCAAAACAACTTTCTGTCCTGAAATTCCATTAATTATTATATTGCAACATATGCAAAATGATAAAACCGCTTCCCTAAATAAATGCTTAGTTAAGTTTTTCATCCCATTTATGTTAATCGTTTTAGCGGTTTGCCAATCCTTCGCGCAATCGCGATATCAGCCATCGGCATTATTTCCCGCCTTGCCGCTGTTGCCCCCCGGTAATGAATACCGTACCGCCACCGGTGAACCCGGACCTGCATATTGGCAAAACCAGGCCGATTATGTGATAGATGTAGCCCTGGATGATCAGAAGAACGTGGTTAGCGGAACGGCTACCATAACTTATACCAATAACAGCCCTAAAGCGCTATCGTCATTATGGCTGCAATTGGAGCAAAATGTTTTTAAAAAAGATTCAAGGGGCATAAAATCAAAATTGTTCCTTTATAAAAACCCGGAAGAAGAAACCGCCGATGGGGGATACGATATACAGGCAGTAAAGCTGAAGGAAGGAGTGATTAAAGGCGACATTAAATATAGTATTTACGATACCCGGATGGAGTTGACATTGCCCCAGCCCTTAAAAAGCGGGCAAAAAGTAACCTTTAGCGTTCAGTACCGTTACAATTTTCCTCAAAACTATAAAAATGCCGATTTCCTGGTTAACCGTACCGATATCCTGCCGACCAAAAACGGCAACATTTACGCGGTTGCCCAATGGTACCCGAGGATGTGCGTATTGGATGATGTGGAAGGCTGGAATACCTTGCCTTACCTGGGTAACGGCGAATTTTACCTGGAATACGGTAATTTTAACGTGAACATTACCGTGCCCGCGGGCTATATTGTAGAGGGCTCGGGCGATCTGCTGAACCCTGAAGAGGTATTAACCCCTGTACAGCTCAAGCGCTGGCAGGCAACTAAACAAAGCGAGGCGCCAGTATTTATCCGTTCGGCTAAAGAAGTTACGGAAGCTTCGTCGCGGCCTGTAAAAGCTACAAGTACCTGGAAATACAGGATGGATAATACCCGCGATTTTGCCTGGACGGCCTCGAAGGCGTTTATTTGGGAAGCCTTCAGCTTCCCGGTAGCTGGGGGTAAAAAAGTGCTGGGAAGTTCGCTGTACCCGGTTGAATCCGACAAAAAAGATAGCTGGAAACGGTCATCAGAATATATCAAATTCACGTTGCAGCATTTTTCGGAAAAGTGGTTTACTTACCCATACAATAAGGCGGTAAATGTGGCATCCAACCTGGATGGTATGGAGTACCCGGGGATGGTATTTTGTTCGGCCAGGGATACCGGTAACGCGTATTTTATGGTGGTAAACCACGAATTGGGCCATACCTGGTTCCCGATGGTAGTGGGCGGCAACGAGCGAAAGTACGCCTGGATGGATGAAGGTTTTAATACCTTTATTGATAACCTGGCTGTGAAAGATTTTAATAAAGGCGAGTTCAGGGGCTATGCCGAAATATACAGCCCGCTTGATACGCTTTTTTCGGAACGGGTAGTGCCCATCATTACCCGGCCTGATGCGATACCCGGCGATATGGTTTTCCCGGTCCAATACCAAAAGGTAGCCTATGTGCTAACCCTACTGCGTAACCAGGTAGTTGGCCCCGAAAGGTTTGATAAAGGTTTCCGCAAGTATATTGCCGATTGGGCTTACAGGCACCCTACACCCTGGGATTTTTTCAGGAGTATGGATAGTTCGGTAGGCGAGGACCTTAGCTGGTTTTGGAAATCGATGTTTTTAGAAAATTACCGCCTTGACCAAGGGGTAACCAAAGTAGAAAACCTGGCAAGTGACAGGGCGCAGATCACCATTGAAAACCTGGAAAAAGCCGCCATGCCGTTGGTGGTTGAACTAACTTACGCCGATGGCTCGACAGAGCACCGCGAATTCCCGGTAGAGGTATGGGAATATACCGGCATCTACACATTTACAGGCAACAAAAAAGCGGCGGTAACTAAAGTAACCATCGATCCGGATAAGCTCTATCCCGATGTAAACAGGGGAAATAATACATATGAGGTGAAAAAGTAAATACGGGTGGCGGTTGTTTAAAAGGTGTTTTATTGCCCCTTATCAATAACAATTAAATAACATACAGTTAAATTGATGTTGATGCCCGGCCTTTAAATTTAGGGAAGAAAAAAACCAATGGACCGTATCCTTTTCCCTCGCAGTAATTTTGATGATCTTCGTAGTTGCCCGATAGATAAACTGGAGGAGGATATTTCCCGCACATCTATCCGCTTAAAACTACAGGGCAACCTGGCGACAGATCATGAGCGCGAACGTTATAAGCAGGAGCTGGATAAGCTAAGCGTTTTTAAATACATAAGCCAGCTGCGAAAAGGGAAACTCAGCTATGAGGATTTTAATCAGAAGGTTGAATTGACGTCCTGAAGAGGCTAAAAACTCTCTTCGTAACTAAGGTATTATGAAGCCGATAAATACCAGGCCAATGCGATACTACCGGCTAACGGCTGGTTTTATGTTAAAGTGATAGTTATACCGTACAAATTGGTATTTGTTTGAATTTCAGGTATATTTATTGGACAAACCGATATTTATTTACGCAACCAATGCCAGTTTTTAACAGGGATAAGTTTCTAAAAAACAGGCCGGTCATTATCATTTGGTCGACCTGTTTTATAGCGATCGCTATTTGGTACACCTGTGTTTATGACTGGGGACCCAGGGGGATTTTACATCTTAAAGATACGCATCCCGAAATGATGCTGGCAAAGCTGGATGCCGGTAAGAGCCAACCCAATCCCGACTCG
Source organism: Mucilaginibacter sp. P2_A5 (assembly GCF_056404995.1). NCBI lineage: Bacteria > Pseudomonadati > Bacteroidota > Sphingobacteriia > Sphingobacteriales > Sphingobacteriaceae > Mucilaginibacter > Mucilaginibacter sp. P2_A5. Next base: position 36,345 of record NZ_JBFUCY010000004.1, on the reverse strand, counting down.
GTACTGTTAATCAAATCATTACTTCAAAAGTTGGCCGCTCAGTCTGGCGAATCCATGGATACAATCGCCGCTTCAACCAAAGGCGGGCAATATTTGATATTAAAGATGTATAGCAAGCGCCGAAGCAGTATTTATATTATGCAGAGGGTAGATATTTTGAGTAAAAGCGGAAAGAACAGCAAGCAAAATTTTTGGCTGGGCAAAGCGCAATATTTTGATAAACTTAAAATTGTTTTGATGCTGGAAGGTTTACGAGATAAATTTGGTTCTTAAAATTCAAACCAAAATATGCAACTTTATTGCCAGCCAAATTATATCTATGAAATTCAAAATATTGCCCGCCCTAGCCTGTACTGCTTGCTTAACCGCGATAGCCCTTTTTAGTAACGCCCAACCGGCTTTTAAACCGCAAAAGGACCTTTCAAACACCCTCAAAAAAAACTTTATTACCGCAGATGCCCAATACAAACTATTAGCAACAAAGATAGGACCGGAGGAGTTTCCGAAAACGTATCATCCCGATAAGGATAAACAGGAAAACAGCAACTCGGGCTGGTGGTGCAGTGGCTTTTATCCCGGCAGCCTGTTGTTTTTATACCAGGAAACCAAAGATAAACAGCTGCTTACCGAGGCTAACCGCATTATGGGGGTATTAGCTAAAGAGCAGTTTAATACCCATACCCATGATTTGGGTTTTATGATGTACTGCAGCTTTGGCAATGCCAACAAAATTGAGCCAAAGCCGGAGTATAAACAAATATTGATTAACAGCGCCAAATCCCTCTCTACAAGGTTTAACCCAACAGTAGGTTGTATCAAATCATGGGATTCAAAACCGGGCGATTATTTGGTGATCATTGATAATATGATGAATCTGGAGCTGCTTTTTTGGGCAACTCATGAAACGGGCGATTCCAGTTATTATAAAATAGCGGTTACCCACGCCAATACCACCATGAAAAATCATTTCAGGCCCGATTTTAGCTCGTACCACGTTATAAATTATGATGCCCAAACAGGTGCAGTAAAAGAAAAGAAAACTGCCCAGGGCTTCGCTAATGAATCGGCGTGGGCAAGGGGGCAGTCATGGGGTTTGTATGGTTATACCGTTATGTACCGCGAAACTCATGATAAAAAATATCTTGACCAGGCGCAAAACATCGCTCATTTTATATTGACTAACCCCAATTTGCCGGCAGATAAAATTCCATATTGGGATTACAATGCCAGCAACATTCCCAATGCTTTAAAAGATGCATCGGCGGCTTCTGTCATGGCCTCGGCCCTGCTTGAATTATGCCGGTATAGCGATGCGAAAAAAGGGCAACAGTATTTTGATGTTGCACAAACCATATTGAAAACACTTTCGGCACCCCCTTATGTGGCTGCCGCGGGTGCCAACGGCGGTTTTATTTTGCAGCACAGCGTTGGCCATTTCCCTGCCGGTACAGAAATTGATGTCCCTTTAACTTATGCCGATTACTATTTTATTGAGGCAATGCAGCGTTACCTGGCATTTGGCACAAAAAAATAACTTACTTTTAGCTGTATAAATTATAAAATGGCATTAGGTAAAGGTAGGTTAGAGGCTTTCAGCGATGGCGTTATTGCCATCATTATCACCATTATGGTGTTAGAGATGAAGGTGCCCCACGGCGATAGTATTGAGGCGTTAAAGCCGCTTATTCCTGTTTTTATGACCTATGTATTGAGTTTCGTTTATGTAGGTATTTATTGGAACAACCATCACCATACCCTGCAGGCCGTAAAATCAATAAATGGCAAAACGCTGTGGGCCAACCTGCATTTGCTGTTTTGGCTATCGTTAATACCATTTGTAACCGGGTGGATGGGCGAAAATCACTTTGCCAAATGGCCAGTAATGTGTTACGGTTTTGTTTTGCTTATGAATGGTATAGCTTATTCAATCCTGGTAAAAAATCTGGTTCGCCATCACGGCGAGCACTCTTTGTTGGCACAGGCATTTGGCGAAGACTGGAAGGGTAAAATATCTGTTATTTTATATGCCGTAGCCATTTGTTTATCATGGTTTAGTGCGGTTGGGGCACTTGGATTGTATGTTTTAGTTGCCGGCATCTGGTTTATTCCCGATAAAAGGATCGAAAATAAACTTACTCATCATGATACTGACAACCAGCTATAAATAAACCTGAATGCTAAATAATATCAACTAAATGCATTTAGTTGATGGAAAAGTATAAACTATTTCGCAATTTCGTAGTTGTAGTAGTGTTTTAACCTAAGTGATTTTTATTGCATTTTAATTAACCATTATTTGCCACTACTATACGTTTACCTATGTTGGATATTGCTTATAACCATGAGCCGGAATTGCTTACCAGGGCAGCGCCACAACATCATGACAAGGATTTGCTATTAAAAGTAGCGGAAGGGGATGAACATGCTTTTCGCTGTTTGTTTATTATGCACCATCAGCAATTAGGCGTTCATATTCATCGCATTACCAACTCAATGGAACTGGCTGAAGAAGTGGTTCAGGATGTTTTTTTGAAAATATGGATGGCGCGCGAAACCCTTGCGCAAGTAGAGGATTTTAAGGCTTACCTGTTTGTTATATCAAAAAACCATGCCCTTAATTGCCTCAAAAAGCTGGCGAAAGAAAAGGTACAGGCAAAAAAACTGGAAGAGAGCAGTCTTGGTTTGATCATGGACGATCAGCAGGATAACTTATATTACAACTTATTGGATGAAGCAATAGACCATCTGCCATCGCAACAACAAAAAGTGTATTTGCTAAGCAGGCACAACCGCCTTAAGTATAACGAAATTGCCGATCAGCTTAAACTCTCCCGCGAAACGGTAAAAAAATACCTGCAAATAGCCACCACCTCTATAACCGATTACGTACGCAGCCATTTGGATGTGTATCCGGTTGTATTACTGGCGATAATTTATTGGGTAACAATGAAAAACAAATAAAAGAAGAGGGGAATTTAGGTGAAAGAAGGGGTTAAAGATCAAAAGGATTTAGCGCATATCGCTTAATTGCTTATCAACATCGTTTATTGCCTGCGAAGACATTGCCCCTTTGTATTTACTTACGAAATCATCAGAATTAGTATCGGCAACCTGTTTGTTATTTCTGACACGGATAATTTTAAGCATCTCCAAATCTTTTAATAGGTTTAGCGCTTTGTCGTTTAAAATATCTATGGTTACTGTTGCCATGATAACAAATTTAATGAATATTATTAATAATTACGATCATCGCAACAGGCCGTCAGGAATGCCGCTTTTAAAATGAAGGCACCTACGGAGCCTGGTTTTTTTGTGCACTTTGCTATAAACACGTGACTCCTCTGGAGTCAATAAATTCACCAACTATTTTCAACTCCAGCGGAGTTGCGTGTTTATAGCTAACGGATCCCGTTTTTTTTGGCTCCATAGGAGCCTCCTGTTTTTTCCTTGGTCTAAAAGCGATTCCCTGAGCAGATCGTATGCATTGACGATTAGAGCACATATATATATTCCCATTCAAGGTTTTTTTATTTTTTTTCAAAAGCGATAGCCCCTTTTTTATCGCATTTATTGTCTTACATGTGAGTTAACCCCAAACTCGGCATTTACCAATTTATAATATGAATTAACATCTACCTGTATGAGTGCATTTAATGCAAGGCTTAACTACCTGTTTAATAGTTATTACCACCAAACTGCTACGCAGCAGGAGCGGGATGAATTGTTTGAAATCATCAATTCATCTGCCAACGATGCGGAGCTTGCTGCACTTATTCATGAAGCCTGGAACAGCCTTGAAGTAAATGAGCCGCTTTTTGATGCCACAAAAAGTATGGATATGCTCAACAACATCCTTCAAAACAAATCAAACCCGGATAATATACACCCCATAAGGCCGCCAAATAAAAACCAGTTATGGTTAAAAGTTGGTGTTGCAGCCGCTATGATGGTGTTTGTTGGCTTTGGTGCTTATGTATTAATTAACCAACATAAAACTGCAGCAAATAAACGAGCCCAGGCCAGGCTAAAGGCGGTGCCGGCGCATGATGTTTTGCCAGGTGGCAACAAGGCTGTGCTCACCCTGGCCAACGGTAAAACCATAACGCTGGATAGCGCAAAAAATGGTTTGCTTGCTAATGAAGGCACTGCTCATATCAAAAAAACACATGATGGCGAGCTAGTGTACGAAGCAGGTGAAAATGAAAGCACAGATGTGCCTGCCGCTATGAATACTGTATCTACCCCGCGCGGCGGCCAGTATCAGCTGGTATTGAACGATGGAAGCAAGGTTTGGTTAAACTCGGCATCGTCGTTAAGTTTCCCTGCAGTATTTAAAGGAGCAACCAGGGAGGTTGAAATTACAGGCGAGGCTTATTTTGAAGTGGCCAAAAATGCAAAGATGCCATTTAAAGTAAAGGTAAATAATACCGTTGTTGAAGTGCGTGGTACCCATTTTAACATTATGGCTTATAATGATGAAGACGCTATGAAGACAACGTTGTTAGAGGGATCTGTGAAAATCAGCAACAAACAATTTACTGGTCTTTTAAAACCGGGCCAGCAAGCGTTACTTAAGCAAAACGGGCCCATAAAAATAACTTATGAACCGGATGCCGATGATGCCGTTGCCTGGAAGCAAGGAATATTCCAGTTCAGGGACGCAGGTATTGAGGCCATTATGAGGCAGGCCGCGCGCTGGTACGATGTACAGGTGAGCTTTACAGGCAAAGTACCGGCAAAAGAATTTACCGGCCGTATTTCGCGCAATGTAAAAGCATCCGAATTAATGGGGATGCTAAAATATATGGGTGTGAATTTTAAAATTGAAGACAAACATATAACGGTGCTGCCCTAAATAATCAGCCTCAATTAATAACCAATTTATATACAAATTAATCAACAACCAATTACTCACTTTTAAAAAAGCTATGATGGAAGAAATACCAAATGTAAGTTAGCCCGGGCGGGGCTTGCATGGTAAAATGGTTTGTTACTTATGTTAAAAAAAACGTAATGACGCCGAAGATTTAACCAACAAAAAAACCGGGAAGTATTCGCAGTACTTTCCCGGCTAAGCATCTGGGCCCCAAAAAAATGCAATCGACGAATTGAAAGTTAATGTTTAACCCAAACTCTACAAACTTATGAATTTTAATTCTAAGGCCACGCCTTTGGTATGGCCCCAATTATCCAAAATAATTTTAGCTATGAAGCTAACAGTTATTATTATGGTGGCGGTACTTACCAACGTAAGTGCTAAAACCTACAGCCAGGTTGTTACCCTGCACCAAAAAAACGCAAGTGTCGAAAAAGTTCTTCGTTCTATTGAAAAACAAACTGGCTATCATTTTATGTATGATAAGCAGGATGTATCCAAAGCAAGTGCAATTAACATCGAAGTTGCCGGTGTTTCATTGGAGCAGGCGCTTGACCTTGCTTTTAAAGACCAGCCTTTAACCTACAAAATTTTCCAGGAAACCATTGTGGTTAAAAAGAAGGATGAAGTTAGTACACCAGTCGCTGACATCAAAGTATCAGGCACCGTGTCTGACTCAAAAGGCCCCCTGCCGGGCGTAAGCATTAGGCTCAAGGGATCTGACCAGGGCACCCAAACGGATGTAAATGGTAAATACACATTAAACGCACCCGAAAACGGAACACTGGTATTTAGCTTTGTAGGCTATACAACACAGGAAGTTCCTGTTGGCGGTAAAACTACTTTAAACGTGGTGCTGGCCGAATCGCCAAAAGCCTTAAGCGAAGTGGTTGTTGTGGGCTATGGTACCCAAAAGCGGGTTGATTTAACAGGATCTGTTGGTAGCGTAAGCGCTAAAGGTTTGCAGGAAAGGCCACAAACCAACCTGGAGCAGGAATTATCAGGCAAAATTGCCGGTGTAAACGTTTCAACAAACTCCGGCGCCCCAGGTGGTAATACAAAGATCAGGATTCGTGGTTACAGTTCCATCAACACCCGTACAGATCCTTTGTACGTAGTTGACGGTGTGATATGGACAGAGGGCGGTAACGCTATAAGCCCTAATGATATCGAGTCGGTTGATGTGTTAAAGGATGCATCATCAACTGCTATTTACGGTACACGCGGTGCAAACGGTGTTATTTTGGTTACTACCAAACGTGGTAAAAAAGGAGAGGGTACAGTAAGCTATGATAGCTACGTAAGCGTAGGCCACATGGCAAAAGAGTTGCCCGTATTAAATTCAGCCCAATTTATGGCTGTTGAGGATCTGTCATATGCCAACATTAAAAAATATGACCCTACCGGCTGGGCATCCGGTAAATATGCTGATCAGGATCCGGTTAAATTGCGCACTGCCTTAATTGGTAAGTTATTTGATTCAAATCTTAAACCGTTATATGATGTGGATTGGCAAAAAGCTACCACACGCAATGCGGTAAGTCAAAATCATAACCTGACTTTTACAGGTGGATCAGACAAATTAACCTACGGTTTATTTTTAAACTATGCCAATGATCAGGGTATAATTTTAAATAGTTATTTAAAACGCTATAATGCCCGGTTAACCATCGACAATCAAATTAAATCATGGTTAAAAGTTGGGGCTACTTTAAATTACAATGCCCAGGATCAGCGTACTGCTGATGATGGTACCGGAGGTAACAACATTCCGCGTATGTTAATTGAGATGGTGCCGTTTATCCCAATTAAATATCCTGACGGAACTTATGGTAAACGTACAGATTATCCAAACTTAGAAGGCGGCGATAACCCGGTAGCCCAGGCCAACGAGATTGAAGCACTTTACCGTAAACGCATTTTTAGCGGCAACAGTTACCTTAATATAAATATAATACCGGGTCTTGAGTTTCGCAGCACCCTGGGTATAACAACATCTGCCAATTATAATCCTCACTTTCAAAGTGGGTTAGTTGGTGGTTCTGTAGCAAGCCAAACAAAAAGCTCTGCATCAATTGATGAGCAGAACAATACTTTTTGGCAATGGGAAAATCACTTTACTTATAACAAGACCTTTAACAAGGTGCATACTATTAACATAGTTGCAGGTACCGAGCAGCAAAATTTTCAGCAAACCGGGTTAGGCGCGTCTACCAGTAACCTGTCTGATAATTATTACCAGTACTATAATTTAGGTGCAGGTTCTATCCCTGGTATCCCTTCTTCAAATTATGATGCATGGCAAATGCGCTCTTATTTTGGACGTTTAAATTATAACTACAAAGAAAAATACCTGTTAACAGTAACTGGCCGCCAGGATGGTTCTTCCCGTTTTGGTACAAATGTAAAAACCGGCTTTTTCCCATCGGCGGCTTTCGCATGGAGGGCATCGCAGGAGGATTTCCTGAAGGATAACAAAACTATTTCTGATCTTAAATTCAGGTTGAGTTATGGTTTAACAGGTAACTCCGAAATTGGCGAGTACCGCTCACAGGCGCAAATTGGAACGGTTAACTACGTGTTTAACGGTGCGCAGGCTATAGGTACCCAGCAAACTACCATTGGTAACGAAGATCTTTCATGGGAAAAAACCGCCGAGTTTGATCTTGGTTTCTCTGTAGGTTTATTTAACAACCGTGTTAATATTGAAGCGGATGCTTATTTAAAGAAAACCAAAGCCTTGTTGCTTAACGCGCCATTGCCGGAAACCAGCGGTTTTAACAGTGTTTACAAAAACATTGGCAGGCTGCAAAACAAGGGTTTGGAGTTAACTATCAGTACACAAAATATCAAAAGCGAGGATTTCTCCTGGAATACTTCATTCAATATCTCGTTCTTAAAGAATAAAATATTGGCTTTGGGTGCGTCAAACGATGATATATTTTTGTCGCCAACCTTCCTTTCACAATTTAACCTGATGCGTGTAGGTTTACCTGCAGGTAGTTTTTACGGTTACAAAGTGTTGGGTACATGGGGCACTTCCGAAGCATCGCAAGCTGCAATATTTAACAAATTACCAGGCGACCTGAAAATACAGGATACTAATGGCGATGAAAAAATTACGGCTGATGATAAAGTGATCCTGGGTAAATCGATACCAGATGGATACGGAACATTAAGTAACACCTTCCGGTATAAAAACATCGACTTAGGTATCGATCTGCAATTTAACTATGGTAACCAAATCATGAACCTAACCCGCCACTCAGGTCAGGATCGTACAGGTCAGGCTAACAGCTACGCCACCGTTTTGAATGCATGGACACCAACCAATCAAAATACAAGCATAGCCGAAGACAGGCCAGCCTACGTGTATTACCAAACAGAAATCTATTCAACCAAAGTTGAAAGCGGCAATTTTATCCGCGGCAGATCGGTAACCCTTGGTTATACTTTCCCAACTGCTTCAATAGCTAAAATTAAATTGAGCAGGTTAAGGGTGTATGCGCAGGCTCAAAACTTGTTTGTTATAACCAAGTATACTGGCTATGATCCCGAAGTTTCTACCTATGGTTATGATCCTAAGAATCCTAACAATAACAGCAACTTTAATCAAAGCATCCAGTTTTACGATTATCCAAAACCAAGAACCTTCCTGCTTGGCTTAAATGTTAGTTTCTAATTTAAACGTTAAAACATACTATTATGAAGTTTAATTTAAAAAAATACCGAATTGGTTATTCATTACTGATTCTCACTATAATGCTTGGTAGTTGCAAAAACGAACTTGTTGAAAAAAACAAAGGCGGTTTTGTAAAAAGCAATTATTTTACCAGTGCAAACCAGGCGCGTATATTTGTTAATGGTATTTACCAAAAGCTTTACATGTTTCAAAATGGCGATGCCTACGGCGAAAGTCCGTTTATTACCATTGAGCTTTTTGCAGGTCATACTACATCATTAGGGCAGAGTGTTAATAATAACAACGTTATAAACAATCGTACCGACGCGGTTAACCCGGGTTTTGAGGATGTATGGCAAAATAGCTATGGCGCCATAGCAAATGCCAATGTGGCGATAGCAAATATTCCGCCAATAACCCCTTTTGCCGATGCCGATAAAAAAGCTTTATTAGGCGAAGCCTATTTCTTAAGGGCGTTTTTTTATTATCACCTGGTTAGGTTATACGGCGATGTACCATTAATTACCGAACCGGTTACTATTACAAGCCCCAATCTTTACCCTGCGCGTACAGCTGCCGCCGCTGTGTATGATCAGATCATCAGCGACCTAAAAGCCGCGGAAGCATCGGGCCTGCCTGAGTCTGATAAAACAGGTAAGGTATCGTTAGGTGCAGTGCGCACTTTGTTAGCCAGTGTTTATTTAACTACAGCTGGTTTTCCGCTTAAAAAGACTGCGAATTATGCTTTGGCTGCTGCCGAAATATTACCGGTTATAAATGGTACCGCATACACTTTGTTTGATAAGTATGATTATCTGCATGACAATGCACACAAAAACCAGGGCGAATTGATATTTCAATCCAACTACCTGGTTGGTGTAGCCACAAACGCCATCCCGCAGTTAACAGTTCCATTTAACTTACTGGTTGGTGTATATGGCGATCACCTTGGGGCGATGATCCCTACCAATGCGTTTTTTAACAGCTATGAGGCAGGCGACTTACGTACAAAAGAAAGGCAGTTTTATTTTTCAAGTTACCCATCATCTAAAGATGGTACTATTATCAACTTTGGCGAGCATGCCCTTTACAAATATTTCCACGTAGAGAGTGCTACAGGTAATGGGCAAAGCGATGAAAACTGGACCTTTTTGCGCTTGCCTGAAGCTATGCTGATTTATGCAGAAGCAAGCAACGAAGCAGAAGGAGCGCCAAATGCCACGGCAATTGCCCAGGTAAACAAAATACGCGCACGCGCACAGCTGGGGCCGATCGGGGCACTAAGCCAGGACGCCTTCCGCAAAGAGGTTTGGAAAGAGCGTTATCATGAACTGGCGTATGAAAACAAAGCTTATTTTGACATACAGCGTACCCACCAGATTTATGATGTTATCAACAACACGTTTGGCGATGCTACATCAACCAAAAACGAGCAAAATGTAATCATGAAAGCTCAGTATTACCTGTGGCCTATTCCACAGCGCGAGATTAGTACTAATGCTAAACTAACCCAAAACCCAGGATGGTAAAATAGAATTGAATATTTAAATATAAAAGACCGGCCAATGCAGCTGGTCTTTTATATTTACAGGTAAATTGAAAAATATTAAATGTCGCCCCGAATGAAGAAAAACATTGTACTCATAGGTTTATTATTAATGGCTGCTACATGTGCCATGGCGCAGCAGGTAAATAAAGTAACCGACCCTGTTGAATACATTAACCCGCTGATGGGTACCGACTCGCATTATGACCTATCCAACGGTAACACTTACCCGGCGATAGCACTGCCCTGGGGTATGAACTTCTGGACACCCCAAACCGGTGTAATGGGCGATGGATGGGCTTATACTTATGATGCCCATAAAATACGTGGCTTCAAACAAACCCACCAGCCATCACCATGGATGAATGATTACGGGCAGTTTGCTATCATGCCGGTAACCAGGCATTTAAAAGTATCGCAAAACGGCAGGGCAAGCTGGTTTTCGCACAAAGCCGAAACAGCGAAGCCTTACTACTACAGCGTTTACCTGGCCGATCATGATGTAACTACCGAGATTACTCCGACCGAAAGGGCAGCCCAGTTCAGGTTTACCTATCCCAAAACTGATAGTTCTTTTATTGTGATAGACGCGCTGAACAAAGGGTCATACGTAAAGATTATTCCCGGCGAGAAAAAGATAGTAGGTTACTCTACCAAATACGCCCGCGGCCCGTTAAAAAACTTTAAAAACTATTTTGTTATCTATGTAGATAAGCCCATAACTCTGGCGCAAACCTACAGCGATACTACTCTGAGCAATGGCCTGGAACTGAAGGCCGAGCATGCCAGCGCTTTAATTGGTTTTGCAACTACCCACGGCGAGAAAGTGCATCTGCGCGTAGCGTCGTCATTCATCAGCATTGAACAGGCCGAATTGAACCTGAAAAGAGAAGTGGGCAACGACAGCTTTGATGTAACCAAGCAAAAAGCTAAAGACGTTTGGAATAAAACCCTTAGCCGCTTAACTGTTGAGGGCGGCACTATCGACCAAATTCGTACTTTTTACTCCTGCATGTACCGGATGGTTTTCTTCCCGAATAAGTTGTATGAGATAGACGAGAAAGGAAATATTGTACACTATAGCGCATCTACAGGTAAAGTATTCCCCGGTTATAAGTTTGCCGGTACGGGCTTTTGGGATACCTTCAGGGCGCTGTATCCGTTCCTGAATCTGGTTTATCCTTCGATCAATAAAGAGATGCAGGAAGGTCTTATTAACGACTATAAAGAAGGCGGCTGGCTGCCGGAATGGTCGAGTCCCGGATATTCTGCTGTAATGATAGGCAACAACTCTGCATCTGTTGTATCCGAAGCCTACTTAAAAGGTGGCAAAGGTTATGATATCGAAAAACTGTACGAGGCCCTGGTACACGGCGCCAATAACAAAGGCCCTGCTGCAACCGGCCGCGAAGGGGTGGAGTACTACAACACATTAGGCTATGTGCCTTATGATGTTAAGATAAACGAAAATGCAGCCCGTACCCTGGAGTATGCTTACGATGATTTCACCATTTATAAATTAGGTAAAGCCTTAGGCAAACCTGCTGCTGAAACAGATGTTTACAAAAAGCGCAGCATGAACTACAAAAACCTGTTTGATCCATCAACCGGGTTAATGCGCGGTAAAAATAAGGATGGTTCATTTGAAACGCCTTTTAGTCCGTTTAAATGGGGCGATGCCTTTACCGAGGGCAACAGCTGGCATTACAGCTGGAGTGTATTCCACGATATCCAGGGCCTGATAAACCTGATGAGGGGCAAAAAGCAATTTGTAACCAAGCTCGACTCGGTATTTACATTACCACCAGTTTTTGACGATAGCTATTACGGCGAAACTATCCACGAAATCCGCGAGATGCAGATTGTAAATATGGGGCAGTACGCCCACGGCAACCAGCCTATACAACACATGATTTACCTGTACAACTACGCCGGCGAACCATGGAAAACCCAGCTGCATGTGCGTGATGTAATGAACAAATTATACAAAGCCACCCCTGATGGCTATTGCGGCGATGAAGATAACGGGCAAACTTCGGCCTGGTATGTATTCTCGGCTATGGGCTTTTACCCGGTAACGCCGGCCAGCGACCAATATGTGCTGGGTGCGCCTCTGTTTAAAAAGATAACCTTAAAGCTCGAGAACGGCAAAACGGTAACTATCAATGCCGCCAATAACAACTACGCCAACAGGTACATCAATACCATGAGTGTAAACGGCAAGCCTTATGATTTAAACTGGTTAAGCCACAGGGAATTGTTAAAAGGCACATCCATCAACTTTAATATGGCCCCAACGCCTAATAAAGCAAGAGGGGTAAAGGACAGCGATGTGCCTTACTCCTTATCAAACGAAGCCCCCTAATCCCCTGAAGGGGGAACGATGGCGGGTTTAGTTATTAAATAAGGCTCAATAACAATTATGTCATTGCGAGGAACGAAGCAATCGCGAACTATATAGGTGGACCTGTACAGTTCGCGATTGCCACGCTGCGCTCGCAATGACATGGTTTTTATTGTCATTTCCACTTCAGAATTCGCAAGATTTGACCGTTCATGATGACAATTAGTAGTCGTCTTAAACAAGGCTAATGCCATTCTTCCCTATAAACAAATTTGGGCATTTGCCAGTTGTATTTGATGGATAGCAGGCGTAATGCCAGTCCAACACTACAGGCTATTACAATGGCAACCGGATCGCTTGCGCCAAGATATTCTATCCCTAAATAAACAGCCCCGGTAACTATCGATGCACTCGCATAAATCTCTTTGCGGAATAGTAAAGGTACCTCGTTACAAAGCACATCGCGCAGCACGCCGCCGGCACAGCCCGTTATCATGCCACTTAATAATACAATAGTAGCCGGCAGGCTTATTTGCTGTGCTATCTGGCAGCCTATAATGGTAAATACCACCAAACCCAGCGCATCCAGGTACAGGAAAAGTGTTTTCATTTTGGTCATCAGGCGGGCTATAATGGCGGCCAGTATAGCTGCGCCGGCGGTTATTACCAGGTATTCGGGGTGCTCAACCCAGCTCATGGGGTAATGATTAAACAGGATATTGCGTACAGTGCCACCGCCTAATGCAGTTACCCAGGCAATAATACAAACGCCCACCCAATCCATATCCCTGCGCCCTGCCGATAGGGCAGCGGTCATGGCTTCGGCAATAATAGCTATGATGTATAAAATATGTAGCATGGCAGATGTGATGTTTCACAAATATAATCAATCTGTTGGCGTGAAGTATGTGGGCAAAATTGATGGTGAAAACCCTTACAAATTAATTGAATTCCACAACTCCAATACATGGTAAAATAACATGTAAACTGTTTTTTTTGTGGGTAAACAGTACAAATTTACGCGCTTCCTTTTATATTTCAAAAACACCGTTTATTCATGCATAAACAAGTAAAAATAAGGCAATTAATGTACACTTTTCAGCAATAAATGCGCTATTTATTGACACAAAAATAAAATGAAAATTTTTGCAAAAAAAATCAGAAAAAGCAACATGAAAAATCGGGTGTCTGAAATTTAAAAACTGCCAGGTTAGCGGTCGCGGCGTGCCGGTGACCGGGGTAAAGTAAATCAGGGCAATAAAGTAATTAACCTTTCAATCCGTCAGGAACAATATAACCAGGCAACTAAATTTCTGTCAACTCCTTTACAGGTTCAGGGCCCATCCAATTCTTGCCGTCGACGAAACGGGAAATCAACATGGCTGCCACGGTATCGCCGGTGGCATTCAGCAGGGTGGCCATGGGGTCAACCAGTGTGCCTATGATCATAGCCGGAGGTAAAGCCTCTGGCGGAAAACCATAGGCCGATATAAACAGTAATTCGCCTATATAACCGCCATTGGGTATGCCGCCTTCAACAAGGCTTACCAGTACGGTTAAGGCCAGCGCCACTACGATGGTTTCTACATTATTAAAACTTTTACCAAACAAGGCAAACACCACCGCCATTTTTACGATGGACGATATGCTTGAACCATCTTTATGCAAAGTGCCACCCAGGGGGATGCTCACGTTGGCGATAACATCCCGGATGCCCATTTTTTTTGCGGCATCTAAATTTGCCGGGATGGTAGCAATACTACTACAGGTGCCTACTGCTGTAGCCGATGGGATAATGTTGTTTTTCCAGTACCTTTTTACCGCACCTACGCCGCCCGCTATAAAAGCGTAAAGGCTAAATATGGCCACAAAATAAAACGCGCCCACACCATAGTACAAAGCCATTGATCTGGCGTACCCCCCAAATAGCTGCGGACCGAATACGCCCACCTGGTAAGCAAAATAAGCCCCCAAACCAATTGGCCCCAGTTTCATGATCAGGATAAAAATATTTTTAAACACCTCGTTACCGCTATGCAAAAAGCGGGTAAAAGCAGCGCCTTTTTCGCCGGCATTAAGGGTGGCAAAGCCAATCAGTACCGAAAATATGATCATGGCCATCATGCTTTTGCGCGATAGCAGCTGGTAAAATTCGCTGGTAGTAAAAAGGTTGGTGAGCTGATCGCCTAATGGTTTTTTGTCTATAGCTTCGGTTATAGGGTTGGCCACCAAATGCTGATGGATAGGGAAGATCCAGATGGCTATAATAGTGATCATAGCCGCTACCAGTACGGTGCCCACAAATACCAGTGAGGTTACCCCCAATAATTTACCAAGCTTGTTTGTGGCATCCAGCCCGGCAATGGCCGATGCTATGGCAAAGAAAACCAGGGGGACTACGGCTGTGAATAACAGATTCAGGAAAATATCGCCTATGGGTTTGATAATACTTACCTTATCGCCTAAAAAAATGCCGGCGATACTGCCAACTATGATACCGGCCATCAGCAATATGATGCCCTTGTAGTTTTTGAACCAATCATTCATGTAGCTAATATAGTTTTTTACACGTATACATCAGCATGGGGCGTACCCGCGTCAGGTAAGTCGCGTTGAAACTTTTAAAACGCGAGCGCTATTTAAAAAGGTAGCCTCTACGAGGCAAAAAAAGATTTCAGATAAATATTGCTACAAACAGGTAGCCTCTACGAGGCAAAGCTTGCTTGCTAAAATGTGTCTTGTTCTGAAAGGAGTTTACATAAAAGTAAATGCTATCGTCCTAAAGAAAGCTTACAGTTTTTTTATAATTCTGCTAAGTATTTACAGGCGATAGTGTGCCTTGTAGAGGCTACCCGTTTGTAGCAACAAAAACAAAAAATATTTTGCCTCGTAGAGGCTACCCATCATCCGACAGGCAAACTATAAAGGCGAATCTCCTGGCATCTGCGTAACTTATTTATGCCGGCGCATCACATTCATGTACAATAACTCATTTTATTATATTAGCAGCCAATTTATAACCAATGCAGATTGATAAGGCCGGGGAATTTATCCTGGATAAAATAAAACGCGAACTCCCGGTATACTTTTACTACCACAACGCTACCCATGCGCAGGATGTATACAACGCTGCTAAACAGTTAGCGTTGGGCGAGGGTATCGATTTAGCAGACACTACTTTGCTGCTTACAGCCGCCCTGTTTCATGATTCGGGTTTTTTGTATGGACTGGATGATCATGAAACCAACTCTTGTAAAATAGCCCGCGAATGCCTGCCGGCCTTTAGTTATACAGATGCCGAAATAGCCGTTGTTTGTGAAGTTATTATGGCTACCAAAATACCACAGAAACCGCATAACAAGCTGGGCGAAATTATTTGTGATGCCGATTTGGATTATTTAGGCCGGAATGATTTTTTTATCCTTAGTAAAAGGTTATTTTCGGAACTTGAAATAACCCATAAACTGAAAACAGAACAGGAGTGGGATAAACAGCAGGTAAGCTTTCTGAAAAGCCATCGCTATTTCACCAAAACAGCTATCGGTTTAAGAGAAGCTGAAAAAGAAAAGCACCTGCGTACAATAATTGAAAGATTAAAATAAAGTACTATACATGACTAAACCGGAACATAGTTTATCTGAAATAATTAAGGATGTAGTAACCGTAATTATCGGGATTTTATTTTGCGGATTTGCCCTGAAAGGTTTTTTGGTACCTAACCAATTTTTTGATGGGGGTGTAACGGGTATATCCCTGCTCATTCATGAACTTTATCACATCAACATCGCTTTTGTGATCATAGCTGCCAATATTCCGTTTATCATTATGGGAATGTTCCAGGTGAACAGGTCTTTCGCGCTCAAAACTTTTGCCTGCGTAATAGGGCTTGGGGTTTGCTTGCTGTATGTGCCTTATCCGGTTATTACATCCGATAAGCTACTGGTATCCATATTCGGCGGCGTGTTTATGGGCCTGGGGGTTGGCCTTTCCATTCGTGGCGGCTGCGCGTTAGATGGGATAGAGATCCTGGCACTTTACACCTTAAAACGCAGTAGTTTTACTATCAGCGAGATTATTTTAGGCATCAATATCATCATATTCCTGATTGCCGCATTTGAACTTGGCTTGCCAACCGCATTATACTCTATATTAACCTACTACACGGCATCCCGCACCATCAGCTTTGTGATTGATGGTTTGGAGGAATACACCGCCGTAAATATCATATCGGGGCAAAGCGAGATCATCAAAGAAAAACTGGTGATGGAACTGGGCCGGGGCATCACCATATATAAAGGCGAGCGCGGCTTTTTAAAAGAAAGCTTTGATGTACACCAGCCTGTTGATATCATTTTCACCGTAATAACCCGCTTCGAGGTACGCCGCCTCAAAAACCTGGTGCATAGTATCGATCCCAAAGCATTTGTATTTACCAACAGCATCAAAGAAGCAGCTGGTGGGGTGTTGAAGAAAAGGGTTAGGGAGCATTAGTTTTTAAGTAGTAAGTATCAAGTAATAAGTATCAAGATTTTTAACTTTGGATAAAGAGCTTTTGGACTGCGGGGATAATATCAGCGGTCTCAATACTGACTACTTGATATTAATTATTGCAACAGACTTGATACTTGCGACTTGATACTAATTGTTGCAGCAGTCTTGATACTTACTACTTGATACTTACTACTATCCTAAGAAACTACCTCATAAATCTCCACGGGCAATGCCTTATTCTTCAGCGCCACTTCGCCAATCTTTTTTAGTTCGAAGGATTCTTTGGCTTTGTGGTAAACTTCTTCGGTAACAACAATCTGGTTGGCCCTGGCTACACCTTGCAAGCGTTGGGCAAGGTTTACGGCATCGCCAATTACGGTATAATCCAGGCGTTTTAATGTAGCGGAGCCAATGTTGCCCGATATCATTTCGCCCGAATTGATGCCAATAGATACATCTGGTTTAAATGTTTTATCGCCATAAACTATGGCTTCGGTGCCATGCATTTTTTCGCGCACGGCAAGAGCGGCGTCAATGGCACGGTCAAGGTGGTATTCGCCCCTGAACACCGCCATAACAGCGTCGCCCATAAATTTATCAATATGGCCGGTTTGCGCTATAATTTCCTGCACCATCATGTCAAAAAGCTTGTTAATCAAGGTAACAACGGCGTTGGCCGGTACATGTTCGGATATGGCCGTGAAGCCGCAGATATCGATGAATAAAACAGTGGCGTCAACCGTCTCGTTGCTCAGCAGGCTTGTTTCAAACTCCTTATGGGTCATGAAGTTGAGCACATTCTCATCCACATACATTTTAAGGATGTTGTTCTCCTTAATGGCCTGCATGGTTTTTTTTAATTCCAGCACATGCATCAAAGTTTTTTCGATGGTAATATCCAGGTCGTCGAAATTTACCGGTTTAACCACAAAGTCAAATGCGCCGCGGTTCATGGCAGTGCGAATATTATCCATATCGCTGTAGGCCGATACCATTACAGCTTTTATAATAGGGTTGGCTTCGGGCAGTTTGGTAAGCAGGGTAAGGCCATCCATTTCGGGCATATTGATATCACTCAAAATCATATCAATTTCCGGGTCTTCGGCAAGTTTGCTTAATGCTTCAAAACCGTTATGGGCGAATACAAAATCATATACTTTTTCACGGATCTTTTTCCTGAATTTTTGTTTAATCAATAATTCCAGGTCCAATTCATCATCAACCACCAGTATTTTGGCCATTATTGTTCTAGGTGTTTTAGTTTTTCTTTTAAATTATTAAAATCAAGGGGCTTGGTTAAAAAGTCATTAGCGCCCAGCTCCATCGATTTTTGGTAGTTTTCATCATCGCCATAAGCAGTAATCATCATGACCACCGGTGGCGGTTTTTCGTAAGTGTGCCTTATTTTGTCAAGCAATTCCAACCCCGTCATGCCGGGCATGTTAATATCGGACAGGATCAGGATCACTTCCGAATGGTTAATCGCCAAAAACGACATGGCTTCCTCGCCCGATTGGGCGAAATTAAACTCGATATCGCCGTTTTTTATCTCTTTGCGAAAGCGTTGCAAAAACAATGGTTGTACATCAGCCTCGTCATCAACAACAAGTATTTTCATAGTTTTATTCTCGTTTCAAATTTAGGTTTTGTATTGATTTAACAGGCAGTTAAAACACGATTGTTACGGCTGTTTTGCCGTTAATTGGCTTTGACATCGGGAATGGTGATCACAAACTTAGCAAACTCGCCCTCGGCAGTCTCCACTTTTAAATCTCCGCCATGGCCTTTGGTAATAATATCATAACTCATAGATAGGCCTAACCCCGTTCCCTGTCCCGTAGGTTTAGTGGTAAAAAATGGTTGATATATTTTATCCAATACCTTTTGTGGTATGCCGGTACCATTATCGCTTACGGTAATTTCAACGGCGTTTGGTAATTTTCGGGTAACCACCGTTACAGTAGGCTCATAACCGGCAATGTTTTGCTTTTTCTTTTCGGCTACTGAGTAAAACGAATTGTTAAACAGGTTTAGTAAAACCCTCCCCAAATCCTGCGGAATGGCTTCAATTTTACCAATATTGTCGTCGAAGCTGGTTTTCATGCCGGCGTTAAACATTTTGTCTTTTGCCCGCAAACCGTGGTAGCTCAGGCGCAGGTATTCATCGGCAAGGGCGTTAATATCGGTCGGCTCTTTTTTGCCCGTGGTGGTGCGCGAATGCTGCAGCATCCCTTTTACAATGGCATCAGCACGTTTGCCGTGCTGGTTTATTTTGGTTAGGTTTTGAGTAATATCGCTTATGATGTCATCAGCTTCCTGTTTAATATCGTCGGGAAGCTTGCTTAATACCTCATCCTTAAGTTCGTCCAGTAATTCGATACTCACCTCGCTAAAGTTGTTTACAAAATTAAGCGGGTTTTGAATTTCATGGGCTATACCTGCGGTAAGTTCACCCAGCGATGCCATTTTTTCCTGTTGTACCAGTTGTGCCTGGGTGCTTCTTAGTTCGGATAGGGCGAGTTGCAGTTCTTCTTTCTGGTTGGTGAGTTCGGCGGTACGTTGCTTTACTTCGCTTTCCAGGTTAACCTTCATAGCGGCCATCATCCGGTTTTGTTCCTCTTCGTTACGGCGTTTTATCCGTTCTGTTTCAAGTGCTTTGGCTTGTTTGCGGTTTATCCACCACATGGCAAAAAGCCAGAGCACGGTAAAGTTTACAAAGTTGTTGAAAAGTTGGTCGTGCTCCTCATGGAATTGGGGTACAACCAACAATATAAGGTCGCTGATAATAACAGCGGCGGCAAAAGGAAGCACCCAGTTAATAATGGACCTGTTTTCTTTAAATTCAGGCCTTGTAAAAGGCAACGAAATTAGCCAGACTAACAACATGTGACCTGCCCACCTGATGAGCCCTTCTTTTTCAAGAAAAATGCTCCCCATCATTATGGCAGCAGCGCCATATAAAACATACATCAGGTACTTATCCCATTCGCTAACAATACCCCTGTCTTTTAAGCTTTTGCGTAGCTGGGTACAAAGAAAAATGGTTACAGCAGGTTCTACTCCTATCATAAAGAATCAAATTTTCAATTTGCGCCCAATGTTTAGGCAAACAATTTTAAAACTAATATTTTATTTGCATTAATCAGAATTTAATAGCGAAATGGGCTAATTCTCTACATCACCAGGCTGTTTTTTTTATATGATCCGGGTGTTTGCCCGGTAATATTCCTGAATATCCTCGAAAAATAAGCAAGGCTCTCAAACCCGGTCTCGGCAGCTATTTCATAAAAAGGCAGGTTAGTTGTGGTAAGCAGTAACTGCGCCCGTTCAATGCGTTTTGATTGGATATAGGTTAAGGGCCGTTCGCCGGTATTCTCAAAAAACAGGCGCGAGAAATAGTCAGCATTATGGTTGGCGCGTTTGGCCAGCTGGGCAACTGTGATGTTCTGGTGCAGGTTGGTTTGTATATAATTGATAGCATCAGATATTTTAGAGTGGATGATGCTTTTATCCTCCATCAAAAAAATATCCGGTTTTAAAAATATCGATACCAATTGCAAAAGCAAGCCGTAAGTTTCCATATAAGCCGAGGCATGCGTCAGCTGGTTCAATTCCTCGAAGTTTTTTTGCACCGGGCGTTTTTCATATACTTTGGGATTGTAGGATATATACAAACTCCTGTTAGGGTTTAACTGCAGTATACGCTTAAAACATGCCAGGGCATTATCGGCAGCTTTTAACTTGAATATTTTACGGTTTGATGAAAATAATGATGCTCCATCAACAGATTCTTCGGCAAAGCAGATATAATACTGGCTTAAATAATTGTCGCAATAATAGTTGCAGGTAGTAAAACTCGGGATAAGATAAACAAAGCCGGGCTCCAGTTTAATGCTGCTATCGGCATTATACAGCACACCTTCGCCGCCGTCGATATAATACAGCCGGTAAAATGTACTGGTCACGTTTTTATAGTTCCAGTTTTTGTTCAGCTCTACATGATCAATGTTCAGTAAATTGAATGTCGATCTTAAAACGCTTTTGTTCATACCTATAAGGGAATGCAAATTAATAAATTTATCGCTATAATGTTCTGTTAAAGTCGGGTTTGTGCAAATTGATGTGGCCTTTGTGAAATTTTTAATCAGTAGCTCCCCGTAGATTTATGCTGATTATAAAACCGATAAATTTTATTATGCTGAGGTCTTTTTTAGTGACGCTAAGTGCCGTAATGGTAACAGGCAGCGGTTTATTTTTTTATTCATCGGCTGTCGACTTGCCCGCCGATGTGCAAAAAGCATACGATGCCTTGCCGCCAACGGTTGATTATAACATTGATGTAAAGCCCATACTATCCAACAAATGCTTTGCCTGCCATGGTCCCGATAAAAACAAGCAAAAAGCAGGTTTAAGGCTGGATATAGCTGCAAATGCCTACGCCGAAATACCCGACGATATAGGCGTGGTTGCCATTAAACCCGGCGACCTGCAGCATAGCGAGGTGGTTAAACGTATCTTATCAACCAATTCAACCTACCTGATGCCGGCTCCCGAATCGCATCATACATTGTCGGCTTACGAAAAGGCTGTCATTATAAAATGGATAAAAAACGGGGCTGTATATAAACCCCATTGGGCCTTTGTAAAACCGGTAAAAGCAGCCGTACCCGTGGTTGATGGCGTTGTGAATAACCCTATTGATAATTTTGTGCTGGCCGGGCTTAAGCGGCAAAACCTGCTGCCATCTAAAGAAGCCGATAAAGAATTGTTGTTGCGCAGGCTGTCGCTTGACCTTACCGGTCTGCCGCCGACATTAAAAGAAATTGATGATTACTTAAAAGATACATCACCCAATGCCTATGAAAAACAGGTAGACCGCCTGCTGGCATCTCCCCATTATGGCGAAAAAATGGCGGTGGACTGGCTGGATGCCGCCCGTTTTGCTGATTCGCATGGGTACACGGTAGATAGGATAAGGGATATGTCGCCCTACCGCGATTGGGTGATTAAGGCTTTTAACAGCAACTTTAGCTACGATAAATTTATCCAGTGGCAGTTGGCCGGCGATTTAATGCCGCACCCAACAAAAGATATGATCATCGCTACCGCCTTTAACCGCAATCACCAGCAAAATATGGAAGGCGGCGTTGTTGAAGAGGAATACCAAACCGAATATGTGATTGACCGTACCAATACCTTTGGCAGCGCGGTATTAGGCATGACCGTAGGCTGCGCCAAATGCCATGATCATAAATTCGACCCGATATCGCAAAAGAATTATTACCAGCTGTTCAGCTTTTTTAATAACGTAAAAGAGGCGGGGCAAATATCCTGGGACGATGCCTTGCCAACGCCAACATTAATGCTGCCAACAGCTCAAAAGGAAAAAATACTTGCTTTTATTAATGACAACATCGCGCAGCAAAAAAACACCATTGCCCAAACAGAAAGTAAGGCTGTAGCTGATTTTGATAAATGGCTTGCCGATGGCGAATATAAAAAACTGGCCACTGAAAAAATCCCTGCCAATGGCTTACAGGCCTGTTTTAATTTTGATAAAGGCGACCTGGCAAGCAACGTGAATACTAAAGACATCGGTACCATGAAACGCGAAGGCGGCCAGGCCGGCGATGCACCTTTATTTGAGGCTAAAGGCGATGGCAAGGCATTGGCCTTAAATGGCGATACCTGGCTGGATTTGAATAAGATTGGCGTATTCCGCAAGTCGCAGCCCTTTAGTATCGGTGTTTGGGTTAACATTCCTAAACAGTTGGGCGAAGGTGTTATTTTCCATAAAGGTAATTCCGAACGGCTATACAATTTCAGGGGCTATCATTTATACCTCAAAAATAATAAGTTGGAGCTCAACATGGCCCACACCGGGCCTTCAAATTCAATAACCCTGGTTACTGTTGATGATGTGCCGCGCGATAAGTGGATACAGCTTACTGCCACCTATGATGGATCGTCAAAAGCGGATGGTTTTAAACTGTACCTGGATGGCAACGAGATGAAAATGGAAACAACCATGGATCGGCTTACCAAGGACATTTTATTTATAGGCGATAGCCAGCCGGGCTTACAGGTTGGCGCATGGGAACGCGGGCGTGGTTTTAAAGATGGAAAGGTAGATGATATTGTGGTGTACAACCGGACCCTTACCGCTTTCGAGGTGAAAATATTGGCCCAAAAGGATAGCTGGCAGCAGGTGGCTGCAAAAAGCAAGGAGGCCTTAGCCGCCGATGATATTGGTAAGCTAAAAACCTACTACCTTACAGCCGTTGACCCGCTGATGCTTGCCGAAACAAAAAAGTTAACCGCTTTGCGCACTACTTTATCAGATTCGACCGAAAACGTGGCCGAGTTGATGGTGATGCAGGAAATGGCTAAGCCTAAAAACTCGTACCTGCTTAACCGCGGCAATTACGATATGCCCGGCGAACAGGTTTTTCCCAACACGCCAGAAGCTATATTGCCATTTGCGGCCGATTTGCCTAAAAACAGGTATGGCCTGGCGCAATGGGCTACCAATGCCGATAATCCGTTGGTAGCAAGGGTAGCGGTAAACCGTTTGTGGCAAAACTTTTTTGGAACCGGCCTGGTGAAAACCAGCGAGGATTTTGGCAACCAGGGCGAAATGCCAAGCCACCCCGAATTGCTGGATTGGCTGGCCACTACATTTGTTGAGCAAGGCTGGGATATGAAAGTTTTGAATAAACTGATCGTGATGTCGGCTACATACCGCCAGGATTCACGGCCGGCTAAAGAGGCCGCCGAGAAAGACCCTGAAAATCGCTACCTGTCGCACGGCCCGGCGTATCGGATGCCTGCCGAGATGATCCGCGACAATGCCTTATTTGCCAGCGGGTTGTTAAATACCCAAATAGGCGGCAAAAGTATAAAACCATACCAGCCCGCGGGTTTATGGGAAATTAACAATACCACCTACACGCCGGATACAGGAAAGGCGGTGTACCGGCGCAGTTTGTACGTAATTGTAAAACGATCTGTCCCCAACCCAACACTTGCTACTTTTGATGCGCCATCGCGAAGCTATTGTATTATCCGCAGGCAAAAAACCAATACGCCATTGCAGGCATTGGTAACCCTGAATGATCCTACGTTTGTGGAGGCTGCCAAAGTTTTGGGCGAGCAAATGACCCGAAACGCTGATGGCAAGGCAGCTATAGCTACCGCCTACCGCAAACTAACCAGCCGGAACCCAACCGCCGAACAAGTAAGCCTGTTAATGGCCCTGCAACAGGCGGAACTCAAGAAGTTTAAAACACACCCCGAGAAACAAAAGGGCTGGCTTACTGCCGGCCAATACCGGGTAGATAAAAAGCTGGACGGCGCTTTAATAGCCGCCAATACCGTGGTGGCCAGCGCCATTTTAAATTCAGATGCATCATTAACCAAAAGATAAAACACCCATGTCGGATTTTCACCATGATGAGGAATTCAGGTTGCATACGCCGGAATTCGATGAGCTTCACCGGAAGATGGACAGGCGCAATTTTTTAACCAAAACTTCGCTGGGTTTGGGCGCGCTGGCCGTTGGATCGTTGTTTGGCAACAGTGTTTTTGGCAGCCCGCTTAAACGTCCCGGCAGCCTGGAGGATGATATTTTGAGCGCCCTGCCGCAGATTGCCCCAAAGGCCAAAAGGGTAGTATACCTGTTCCAGGCAGGCGGGCCATCGCAATTTGAAACTTTTGATTACAAGCCCAAACTGGCTACCATGCTTGGCCAAAACCTGCCCGATTCGGTGAGGCAGGGGCAAAGGCTTACCGGCATGAGCGCCAACCAGAGCGTGCTGCCGCTGGCCCCATCGTACTGTAAATTTAACCGGCACGGCCAAAGCCAAACCTGGATGAGCGAGCTGATGCCTTATACCGCGCAGGTGGTAGATGAGCTATGTATCGTAAAATCGCTGTATTCGGAAGCTATAAACCACGATCCGGCTATAACTTTCCTGCAAACTGGCAATCAGCTGCCGGGCAGGCCATCGATAGGTTCCTGGATTAGCTATGGTTTAGGGTCAGATAATCAAAACCTGCCTACCTTTATTGTACTGGTTTCAAAAAACGCACCTAAAGATCAGCCTTTGTACGCCCGGCTGTGGGGTAACGGTTTCCTGCCATCCAAATTCCAGGGTGTGCAGTTTGGTTCGGGTAAAGACCCTGTTTTGTTCCTGAATAACCCCGAAGGCTATGATGGCGCCGATAGAAAGGAAATGCTGGAATACCTTTCTAAACTCAACAACCTGCAAAACGCCGCGTATGCCGATCCGGAAGTAGATGCCCGCATAGCCCAGTATGAAATGGCTGCCCGCATGCAAACATCGGTACCCGAGGTAATGAGCACCGCCAATGAGCCCAAAGAAATTTTTGACATGTACGGCCCCGATAGTAAAGACCCCGGCACCTATGCTGCCAATTGCCTGCTTGCGCGAAAACTGCTGGAAAAAGATGTAAAGTTTGTGCAGTTATACCACCAGGGCTGGGATCAGCATAGCAACCTGCCATCGGGCATAGCCGGCCAATGTAAGGCAACCGACCAGGCTACGGCAGCGCTGATAAAAGACCTGAAACAACGCGGCATGCTGGATGATACCCTGGTAATATGGGGCGGCGAATTTGGCCGCACCGCATACTCCCAAGGCAAACTAACTGCCAATAATTATGGCCGCGACCATCACCCGCGCTGCTTTACCATGTGGATGGCCGGCGCAGGTGTAAAACACGGCATCAGCTACGGCGAAACGGATGATTTTAGCTACAATATTGTAAAAGATCCGGTACATGTGCACGATTTCCAGGCCACGCTGCTGCACCTGATGGGTATCAATCACGAGTTGCTTACCTACCAGTTCCAGGGCCGCCGTTTCAGGCTAACAGATGTAGAGGGCAAGGTGGTGAGGGATATTTTGAGTTAGTATCATTTTTAGTATCAAGTAGCTAGTATCAAGTATCAAGATTTTTACAGGCGTTCCTCTGGAACGCTGAAACACCCGGAACGGTGTGGAACGCCTTGGTTTTGATAGTCAGGGGCTTATGAATTTAAAAAACGACATATTGAACGCATTGTGGCTGATAATCAATGTTTTAATAAAATTAAAATTTGGTTTTTTTTATGCAAATCAATCGGATATTAGCGAAATTGAATTCGACAGTGAAATTTCCATTAAAACTTAGGGCAGCAATGATCGTGGCATTTTAAGAGATAAGTAAAGTTGAGATATAAAATTCAAATTTATATCTAAAAATATTCAGATATTAGAAACTACGTTAACCAATTAAACAATTATAAAAGAGCCAGCCACGTTCCGCAGCTATCTTGATACCTGCTACTAACTGCTTGATACTATTTTATTAACCAATTAAAAAGCCAACCGCGTTCCGCAGCTATCTTGATACTTGCTACTAACTACTTGATACTATTTTATTAACCAATTAAACACCAATTGAAAAGCCAACCGCGTTCCGCAGCTGTCTTGATACTTGATACTTACTACTTGATACTATTACATTATGGAAAGAAGGAATTTTATAAAAAACTCGGCCATCGCGTCGGCATTGGTGGCTGCTGCGCCGGTAAATAGTTTTGCTATTTTGCACAAGGACCTGCAACCCGACGACCAGACCATAGGGCAGGGGGGATACACCTACAAAGCCGATAAAGGCTGGGCCAAGATCAGCGTAAACAGCCATCCGCTGGCCAATTGCCACGAAATGGTCCAGGACAGTAAAGGTCGTTTGATCATGCTGGGCGATCATACCCAAAACAACATCCTCATTTTTGATAAATCGGGCAAACTGCTTGATTATTGGGGCACCGCATTACCGGGTGGCCATGGCTTAACCATCAGCAAAGAAGGCGGCGAAGATTTTTTGCTGTTGACTGATTGCGGCTGGGCAGTTGACAAAACGGGTAACTCGTACGGGCAATCGGGCCAGGTGCTGAAAACCACTGTTGATGGTAAGCTGATATTTGCCATTGGCCACCCACGTACCATTGGCGTTTATAAGGATAATGAAGCCTTTAAGCCAACCGAAACCGCGGTAGCCCCCAATGGCGATATTTATGTGGCCGATGGTTACGGATCGGATTATATTATTCATTACGACAGCAAGGGGCAGTATATCCGTCATTTCGGCGGGCATAATAATGCCAATAAAGACCATAACCTGGTGAATGCGCATGGTATCACGGTTGATACGCGCGATAAAAATAACCCTACGCTCATTTGTACCTCGCGCGAGGAAAACTGCTTTAAAGTGTTTACTATGGATGGCAAATTCATTAAGCGTATTGATATGCCGGGCATGTATGTTTGCCGGGCCGTAATTAACGATCAAAATATTTACGCCGGTGTGTGCTGGAGCAAGGATGCCAGCGGCAGCAGGTTTGATTATTCGGGTTTTGTAACCATCCTGGATAAAGACAATAAAGTGATATCAAACCCGGGCGGTGCCGCGCCTGTATATAAGAACGGTGTTTTACAGCCTACTTTACAAGCGTCAAGCCGCATTTTTCAGCACGGGCACGATGTATGTGTTGATGAAGATAAAAACGTTTACGTATGCCAGTGGAATGCTTATCATACGGCTCCGGTTAAATTAACAAGGGTGTAAGTTAAACAGGTGCATTGTCAATATCGTTGAATAATATGCCAATATTAATCCAATTTTAATTACCTGTTTTTAACAATCTTAGCTATCTCAAACACCTGACTAAATTAATTTAGCAAACTATGATTAACAGCACTACCAAAACAAAATTAATCCCGTTCTTAATAAGCGCGCTTATTCTAAGTATAACCAATTTAAACGCCCAAAGCGTTTCAAAAAAGCAGTTGCCGCTTTCGGAATTGCAACAAAAATTTGTCGACCTGCGTTTCGGCATGTTTATCCACTTTAATATCCCAACCTACCAAAACGCCGATTGGCCCGATCCTGAAACTCCGGCATCTCTATTCAACCCCACGAAGCTGGATTGCGTGCAATGGGCAAAGGCCGCAAAATCGGCCAATATGAGCTATGGCTGTTTAACTACCAAACACCATAGTGGCTTTTGCATCTGGGATACCAAAAGCACCGATTACAATGTGATGAATAGCCCGTTGAAACGCGACGTGGTTAAAGAGTATGTTAAAGCTTTCCGGGATGAAGGTTTAAAGGTGATGCTGTACTACTCTATTTTAGATACGCATCACAAATTACGCCCCAATATGATCCAGCCAAGGCATATCGATATGATCAAAAAGCAGATCACCGAATTGCTTACCAACTACGGCCCTATAGAAGCTTTGATTATTGACGGCTGGGATGCACCATGGTCAAGGATCTCTTATGACGATGTTCCTTTCCAGGAAATCTATCAATTGGTAAAATCATTGCAGCCAAACTGCCTGATGATGGATTTGAACGGCGCCAAATACCCCGGCGATGGTTTGTATTATACCGACATTAAAACTTATGAAATGGGCGCCGGTCAGCGTTTATCAAAAGAAACCAATAAAATGCCGGCATTAGCCTGTTTGCCAATCCAGGCCAACTGGTTTTGGAAAACAGACTTCCCTACAACGCCAATCCGCGATGTAAATAAATTTGTTAATGAAACCCTGATCCCGCTTAATAACGCCAGCTGTAACTTTATCCTGAACGTTGCACCAAACACCGACGGTTTAATGGACGATAACGCGCTTGCCGGCTTAAAGCAAATAGGGCAGCTATGGAAAAATGAGGGCCCGGTAGGCAAATTGGGCGAAACAGGCCCGCCGATTGTATCGCATAACCTGGCTAAACACGCGCCAGCCAACTCAAGCTGGAGCGATGACTCTGAAATTATGGATTTTGCCAACGATGATGATTTTGGAAGTGTATGGCAATCAAACCCAAGGGTAAAAAATCCATGGTACGAAGTTACCTTAAAACCTGGCCAGCCTTTTAATACCGTGGTGATATTTGAACGCAAACCCAACATTAAAAAATACAAACTGGAATACCTTGACGGCGCCACCTGGAAAACCTTGTATGAAGGCGAGAACCTAAGCCGCGTTAAAGTAAACCGTTTTGCCCAGGTAAAGGGCGACAAAGTGCGCATGTCTATCGAAACCTACGATAATGCCCCAAGCATAGCCGAGTTCCAGGTTTATAATGAGCCGAAACTATAAAGAATTATTTGAGGATTTGAAAATTTGAAGATTTGAAAATGACTATTGTCGTACGAGTAACATCAGGTAAAACCTGAAAAAAATGTTACGACGTGCAACGAAATATAGCTAAATCAATGCCCTAAAGTACCGTCATTGCGAGGCACGAAGCAATCCCCGACATGCTAAGGTCCACATAGTTCGCGATTGCTTCGTTTATCGCAATGACATAAATATCAGGTTATTCCGATTTTCAAATCCTCAAATCTTCAAATTCTCAAATAAATTCTATCATTTGCTCATCTGTATTCTGCACATTTGTAAATGCACTTCATCTATCCGGCTTTTTTATTTGCATTGCTTACGTTAGCCATCCCGGTGATTATTCACCTGTTCAACTTTCGGAAGTTTCAGAGGGTTAATTTCAGCAATGTTCAGTTTTTAAAGGAGATCCAGGAGCAGCAATCGTCGCGCAGGAATTTAAAGGAGCGATTGATATTGGTGTCGAGGCTGCTGGCTTTGGCATTTTTGGTTTTTGCCTTCGCCAGGCCATTTATTCCCGGGCAAAACGCCACTGCGGCGGGTAAACAAAATGTGGTAAGTATTTTTGTTGATAATTCATACTCGATGCAAACCCTTAACCGCGAGGGATCATTATTGGATGACGCCAAACAAAAGGCTAAGGAGATAGCATCTGCCTACAATATCAATGACCGCTTTCAACTGCTCACACAGGATTTTGAAGGCAAACACCAGCGTTTGCTGAGCCGGGATGAGTTTAACGACGCTGTCGACCAGGTGAAAACC
Source organism: Mucilaginibacter sp. P2_A5 (assembly GCF_056404995.1). Lineage (NCBI taxonomy): Bacteria > Pseudomonadati > Bacteroidota > Sphingobacteriia > Sphingobacteriales > Sphingobacteriaceae > Mucilaginibacter > Mucilaginibacter sp. P2_A5. Next base: position 6,444 of record NZ_JBFUCY010000004.1, on the reverse strand, counting down.
AGTCCGCAAAGCCGCAGGTTACAGCAAATTATCAGCAGGCAGCAAAGTTTACTGCTAACTCAGCCAGGCATTACAAAATCGGCTTATATTATATCCGATTTGCAAAAAAATATGGCTGATAAGCCACTGAAGGCAGATAGCAGTATCGCTTATAGTTTTATTCAGCTTAAAGCCGGTAACCTGCCAAACGTAACTGTTGATTCTGTTTGGTTGCTCAGCGCTATTCATCGCCCCGGCGAAAGCGAGAAGCTGGTGGTGCGCCTGCACAATTACGCCGGTGAAAAGGCCGGGAAGATTCCCTTAAAAGTATTGATTAATGGCGAGCAAAAGGCTTTAGGCAGCTATACCGTTGCGGCGCGATCGGTACAAAACGATACCTTATCATTTATGGGCCTGCGGGCAGGCTGGCAGCTGGGCGAGGTGCAATTGCAGGACAATCCTATTACTTTTGATAATAAATTCTATTTCAGCTTTAACGTAGCACAGCAGATGCCTGTTTTACTGATCGACGCAGGCATAGCCAACCCATACCTGAAAGCCGTTTTTGCTGCCGATCCTTTTTTTAAAGCCCAACGGGTTCCCGATGGTAATGTGGATTACGCCGGTTTAAGCATTTATCCCTTAATTCTGATTAGCGATATTAAAGCAATATCTACAGGCCTGGCGCAGCAGTTAAAAATTTATGTATCCAAAGGTGGCACGCTGGTTGTTTTTCCTTCGGGCGAGGCTGACCTGGCCAATTATCGCTTGTTCCTGCAAGGAATAAACGCCGCTTATCCCGAAAAATTAATAACCGAAATAAGTAAGGTCTCCGTCCTCAACCGGCAAAGTCCGGTATTCAAAAATGTATTTGAAAGCTTTCCGCAAAATCCCGATTTGCCGGTGGTAAAAAAATATTACCAGTTGAGTGCTGCCCACGGCGCTGCGGATAACCTGATGACGCTGACGGGCGGCCAGGTATTCTGGGCCGGCTATAACAGCGGCAAAGGCAAAGTTTATGTAGCGGCCGTTCCCTTAGATGAAGAATTTAGCAACCTGCCACGGCACGCTTTATTTGTGCCCGTATTGTTCAGGGTAGCTTTACTAAGTGGCCATGATATGCCGCTTTTTTACACCCTTGGGCAGGATGATGCTTTGGAGGTGCCCCCTGTAGAGGTTACCGAAAAGCAATTGCTTAAATTAAGCAAAGGCGAGCAAAATACCATACCGGATGTAAGGCAGCAGGAGGGGAGTACGTTATTGTACGTATCTGATCAATTACATGAACCGGGTATTTACACTTTAAAAAAACAAGACAGCACCCTGGCTACGCTGGCTTTTAACGACAGCAGGAATGAATCGGATATGACTTACCTGGCCCCGGCCGCTTTAAAACAATTTATGCCAAAGTCAAGCGCCTTAATTACAGGAGGTAACGCTTCGTTAAAAGGTATTGTTGCCGAAACAAATTTAGGCACACAATTATGGAAACTTTGTATAATTTTGGCATTGATTTTTCTGGCCGCCGAAATTGTGCTCATCAGGTATTTTAAGCCGGGTGTCGCGGCGGTAAAGCAGCCGGTTTAATCAACAAAAAATCCTTAAAGCGGTGCTAATGAATTTGCTTATCAAATCTGCCACTATCCTTGATCCCGGATCGCCCTTTCATCAACAAATTACCGATATTTTAATTGAAAACGGAGTTATCGTGCGCATTGCCGATGATATTGAAGCCGATGCTAAATTGGTTGAAGCCGGGGGCAAATATGTTTCGCCGGGTTTTTTTGATTTGAACTGCAACATAGGCGAATTAGGGTTAGAAACCAAGGAAGATATCACATCGGGTACGCGGGCCGCCGCCGCCGGAGGTTTTACCGGCCTGGCCATGATGCCAAACACTGCAAACCCCGTGCACTCCAAAGCCGAGGTTGAATACTTGATTAACCGTTCAAGAGGGAACCTGGTGGATGTTTATCCTTTAGGCACCATATCGCACAAACGCGAAGGTAAAGACCTTGCCGAAATGTATGATATGTTCCTGAGCGGTGCCAAAGCTTTTACTGACGGTAACCGCCCCGTGCAGGACGCCGGTTTGATGGAACGTGCTTTACTGTATGCACAAGGTTTTGATGCGATGGTATTCTCGTACCCCGAAGATACCGCTATTGCAGGCAAAGCCAAGGTGAATGAAGGCGAAATCAGTACCCTGTTGGGCATGAAAGGAATCCCCTCATTGGCCGAAGAGCTCATGATAGCCCGCGACCTTTACCTGGCCGAGTACACCGTATCTAAAATACATTTCAGCACCATATCAACCGCCCGCTCTGTCGATCTTATCCGCGAAGCCAAACGCAAAGGGTTGGAGGTTACCTGCGATGTAGCGGCACATCACCTGGTACTTACCGATGAAGCTTTATTAGGCTTCGACAGCCAGTATAAAGTAAAGCCGCCATTGCGTACTGCGGATGATGTAAAAGCGCTTATAAAAGGTTTAAAAGATGGTACAATTGATGCTATCGTATCGCAGCATACCCCGCACGAAATTGAATTTAAAGATGTGGAATTTGAAGTGGCTGCTTATGGCATGGTAGGTTTCCAAACTGCGTTGCCGCTTGCGCTTAAGGCGGGTTTACCGGTTGAATTGCTGGTAGAAAAGCTGGCCATTAACCCACGCGAAATACTTGGTGTAGCTGTGCCGGTAATTGCCCAAGGTGAAAAAGCCAACCTGGTACTTTTTGATGCCGGTGCCGAGTGGGAGTATAATAGTAAAAGCAACGTATCAAAATCGGTAAATTCACCCTTCATTGGCGATACCTTAAAAGGAAAAGTGCTGTTAACATATAACAACAAACAAATATCTAAATAGAAAAACATGATAGATCCAAAAATAGAAACTGCCTTCCAGGCGGCCTTAGAGGCATTTTCTAAATATAACAGCTTTGATGCAACCGTACTAACCGGCGATTTCGGCGATGTTTTTATATCCGACGAAGATTTCCTGACCAAAGTTGACGCTTTGGACGAGGTATTTGATAATAATCCACAGGTGGAGGTCCTGCGCGAGGTGTTTTTTGATCTGTTGATGATCAACTTTTTTAGCGCTGATGTTAAAAAGCTGGAAGAAGATTACCTGGATACCCCCGAGTGGGAAGATATTGAGGAACAGACCCTTGACCGTGGTACCGAACTGCTAAACATGCTCCTGTACCTGAACGAGTGCGAAGATGAAGATATAGAGCCCGAACTGGAAGACTATTTAAAAGAATTTTTGTTGGTTGATGAAGACGAGTTTCAGGATGAATACCGTATTTATGAGCCTATAATAGCTAACCAGATATTGATGGAAAGCCCGGTAGAAGAAATTGCCAATGTAGCCAACAGCCTGCCCGAAGATTCTGAACTGGCCGAGCTGTTTTACCCGGTAATGTGTTTTTTCCAAAATACCGATCCATCGCCCGAAGCAAAAGCTGTAATAGCCGAAAACGCTTTAGAGCCGGATTTTGATATGGCTGTTTTAGAGATATTGGTAAATTTTCAATAGGTTTTAATAATAGCCTGAATTACGTGTTAACATGACTGAAGAAAGAAACAAAAAGATAAAAATACAGGGATTAATTAACGGACTAATATTGGGTGCTGTATTGTCTGTAGTAAGTATCCTATATTTTTATTTTATGATACAGGTAGCAAAAACGGCTGTTGCAGTAACTGTAGGATCGGTGGTGTTTTCATATGTATTGCCAATTGGCATAGCCATTCTGTTTTGCATGAACCTCCGGAAAAAAATAGGAGGGTACTGGAATGTGCGGCAGGCTACTACCGGCATCTTTATCATGTTTTTTGCTTCCTACCTGGTAGTGTTTATTATTAAAGACAAAGTGTTTGCGAAAGTAATAGAGCCCGATATGGTTCAAAAAACTGAAACTGCGATGATAAACGCGCTAAATAAACTTAAGGTAGAACACCCGGCAAACGCCAAGGATGTGGATGCCAAAATAAGCGATATGAAAAAGGCCTTAGAAGGTGAAAAAAGCATCACCATAGGGCAGCAAATTCAGTCATTTGGTATAACTATTATATTTCTGTTTGTTTTAGCATTAATTTTTGCTGCTTTTTTTAAGAACGAACAGCAGCAATATAGTTCATGAGCCAATGATGCATTAGCTTAATTAATAAGTATATATGATTTTTACAGGCCTTTTCTCACCCGGAAAGGCCTGTTTTAATTTGGTGTTATTGCCTTACATGCAGATGATTTGCCAACAGGTGTATTAAATATATTTGATGGGACTTAGCTGATTTATAAAATATTAGTTAATTTAGGGAAACAAAAAATAAACCTAACAATCTCATGGAAGTAAAAAAAGCAAGCCCATCCGCCCCCGCAATAAAGTGGGCTTTGATCAATCTGGTAACATCAATAATTATAACATATGTTATTCAATTTGCAAATCTCGACCCCAATTCGCCGGTTAAGTACATTGGATTAATTCCGTTCTTTGGCTTTTTATTATTAACACAAAAAGAATACAAAGACCAACTTGGCGGATTTATGACCTTTGGACAAGGATTTTTGTCGGGTTTTTTATACTCCGTTTTTACCGGTATTTTATCAGCAATATTTCTTTATTTATACTACGCCGTATTAAGCCCCGAAATGGTGGAAAAAACGGTAGCCTCTGCACAAGCCCAACTGGAAGCAAAGGGGATGTCGCAGGAACAAATTGATGCGGCGATGAATATAACCCGTAAATATTTTGCAGTAATAGGCGCCGTTAGTGCTGTTTTTGGTTCGGCTATAATGGGGGTAATTGGAGCTCTCATTGGTGCGGCCATATTTAAAAAAGAGCGTTCTCCGTTTGATACCCCCGGATATAACGACCCGGAGCCGCTTGACTCACCCGTGTAATATGATACAACTGATCTTATAACAATTCAACAGGCCTTTTCTGAATAAGAAAGGCCTGTTTTGCTTTCCGGGCCCTGCAAAAATACTATTGCGGCTTATCGCAGCTATAGAGTGGCAACCTGGCTAAGCTTGATATACGCCGTATGAAGCACGAAGGATATGTCAGTTGTGCATGAGCGATAGAAAAGTTTGCCGATAGGTGCTTCGTATGTACTCATAATAAGTTTAAAAACGAGAGGCATCCCGTCCGTTAACTAACGGATCAGGATCCCACAGGACAGATGACCCGCATGAAGTACACTTAGCATGTGGGGTGCCGAAACAAGTTCGGCATGACATTGGGGATTAATTAAGATACTTCGTGCCTACCCATAACAACTCAAAAAACGGAAGTCATCCCGAACTTGTTTCGGGACCCCACAGGACAGTTGACCCGCATGAAGTACACTTAGCATGTGGGATGCCGAAACAAGTTCGGCATGACATTGGGGATTAAATCGTATATCATTCTCCCTACCCATGACAAGTTTAAAAACGGGAGGCATCCCGCCCGTTAACTAACGGATCAGGATCCCACAGGACAGATGACCCGCATGAAGTACACTTAGCATGTGGGGTGCCGAAACAAGTTCGGCATGGCATTGGGGATTAAATTGTTGTCGCCCTCTTTCAGCATTTTACGAAATTTTATCACTCAGGACGACTTCCGTTTTTCAACTTGTTATGGGTAGATGCTAAGTGCAACGCATTTACCGAAACCCTAAAAAAGAAAATGGACAGCCGACTATACAATTTATGGTGCATTAGTGACCGAATACGGCAACTGATGTAGCCTATTGTAGACAGTTTGTATAGTTTGAAATAAACTGGGAAACAAGCCGGCATACACGAAATTTTCCGGTTAGTTAGCTTGGTTGAATTAATTGCATCTCTATAACATCCTTATTGTGTATCGAAAATTTAAAATTTGAAAGCAAACTTTCTAATTTTGGCGTCTTTTTTGCTTGGATAGTAAAATAACAAAAAAAGCAGATAGAATAGAGGTGCAGGATTAATTACAGTTGACCCGGTAAATAGTTTAAAATTTTAACTTTATAGCTATTTAAATTTCATAACTGTAAATCAATTTTCATTGTTCGAAACAATTTGTTTTTTAAAAAGTTATAGGTGATTATAAAGGCTATTATAAGGCTGATAAAAAAACAACAACATAAAAACTATGAATTATTCTACATTAAAGAAAACAGTCGCATTGTCATTTGCTTCTTTGATGGTTGTAGGTATGGCTAATGCTCAAACCGATTCCACCAAAACCGCAACTACTACAACGTCTTCTGAGGCATCTACTGCCAAGGTATTTGGTGGTATCGGCCAGTACAACACACTTAGTATCGGCGTTAGCGTTGGTATAACTGATGGATTAGTGCCATTTACAATTAACACCACTAACAAATTTGCAGTTGATTTGGGTTACGGTGTTTCGTTAAGGCAGCAATTATCGCACACCTTTAGCTTACAATTAGACTATTTGGGTGGTAAAGTACACGGTAAAGACG